>DATIWK010000253.1:0-13538 GCA_035519395.1 Anaeromyxobacteraceae bacterium
ACGTCGATCTCGCTGGTGCCCCGACTGCGCCCCCACTCGCCCGGAGTCGGTGATAACCATTGGCCCATGGCTCCCCCGCGGCTCGAGCGCGTCTTCCGTCGCGTCCTGGCGTTGCGGGTGCCGATCCTGGTCGCCGCGGCGCTGCTGGTCCCGGCGGCGGCGCTGCTCGCCGCGCGGATCCCGTCCGAGGGCGCGATCGAGAACCTGGTCGTGCCGTCGGATCCCGACTACGTCGCGACCCGGGACTTCCACCGGATCTTCCCGGAGGGGCAGCTCGTCTTCCAGGTGCTCGAGGCGGACGACCCCTACGCCCCGGCGGTCCTCGCGGAGCTGGACCGGATCGAGGCGGCGCTGCGGGCGTTGCCGGGCGTGACCCCGGTCTCTGCGCTCGACGTGTTCCGGCGCGCCAGCCCGGCCTTCCGGCCGGACCCGGCGGGCGCCCGCGCCTTCCGGAGCTTCGCGACCGGCACCGCGTTCTTCCGGCGGCAGGGGCTGGTCGGCGATGGGTTCCTCGGGCTCGCGGTCGCGTTCGACGCGCGGGGGGCGGCCGACCGGAACGCGAAGCTCGCGGCCATCGACGCCGCCGTGGACGGGGCGCGAACTGCGCCCGCGCAGCGAGGGGCAGCGAGTGCCCCCCCGGTGAGACGCATCGGAGCGCCCTACGTCGAGTCCTGGATCGAGCGCGAGTCCGGCCAGGCGTCGGTGCGCTGGTTCCCGGTCTTCGCGCTCTTCGTCGTCGGGATCGCGCTCTTCCTCTACCGCTCGTTCCGCTCGCTCCTCGCGGTCCTGCTCGCCCTCGGCACCTCCGTGGCGCTCGCCGTCGGCGCCGGGAAGCTGCTCGGGTTCTCGTTCACGGTCGTCTCGGCGCTGGTGCCCCTCACGGTGATGGTGACCGCCCTCGCCAACCTCGTGTACGTGCACTCGCGGTTCGTGGACCAGCCCGAGGGCGTCTCGACCGAGGCGCACCAGCTCTTCGCGCTGGCGAACAAGTTCCTGCCGGTGACCGCCTCCAGCGTCGCCGCCGTGCTCGGGTTCGCGGCGCTCGCCGTCTCGCGGATCCGCCCCATCCGCGAGATGGGGATCTGGACGGCGGTGGGGCTGGCGCTGGCCTGGCTCGTCACCTTCAGCGTGTTCCCCGCGCTCCAGCGCGTGCTGCGCACGCCCACGGGCCGCGACGTGGCGGTCCGGAGCGCCGTCTACGACCGGATCGCGGCGTCGATCCCGCGGTTCACCTACCGGTGGCGGTGGCTGCTGCTCTCGGGCTCGCTCGCCCTGGCGGCCGCGGGCGCGGTGGCGCTCTTCGGCGCGGGCCCGGTCCCGCCGATGCGCGTCGGGGTGGACGCGCTCGACTACGTGGACCCGGCGCTCGCCATCCACCGCGACATGGTCTGGTTCCGCGAGCACGTCTCCGGCCTCAACGTGGCCCGGGTGTGGATCAGGACCCCGCCCGGCCAGGTGACCGACCCCGAGGTGCTGCGCGGCCTGGACCGCTTCACCTCCGAGATCGAGCGGTTGCCGCACGTGAACGCGGTGGTGGGCCCCACCACCTTCCTGCGCATGCGCCGCTACCTGGCGGGGCAGGGGGACGCGCTCCCGCAGGATCCGGCGGCCTTCGCGGAGGCGGTGGCCGACGTCGAGCAGCTCCTCCTCGTGCAGCCGGAGCTGCGCCAGTTCCTGGACGTCGCGACCCTCGCGAACGCGCAGGTCACGGTGACCTTCGATCGAGGCGACGAGGCCGGCTACCAGGCGGTGGCGCGCGAGATCGCCGCCGCCTGGGACCGCGCCGCGGCCGCCGCGCCGGCGCTGCGCGGTGCGGAGCTGCGGGTGGTGGGAGAGTCGCTCCTGCAGGCCAAGGTGGGCGCGAGCCTGGTTCCCACGCTGACGGAGAGCTTCGCCCTCACCGCCGCGCTCATCTTCACCGCCTTCCTGGTGGTGTTCCGCAGCCCGGCGGCGCGCCTCATGGCGATGATCCCGTCGGTGTTCGCCATCCTGGTCACGTTCCTGGGGATGCGCCTCGGCGGCGCGTCGCTGAACGTCGCGACCATCCTCATCGCCACCACCGTCCTGGGCACCACCGAGAACGACCAGATCCACTTCTTCTACCACCTGGCGGAGGGGGAGGGCCCCGAGGGGCTGCCGGGCGCGCTGCGCCACGCGCTGCGCGTGTCGGGGCGCGCCATCGCCTTCGCGACGCTCATCAACGCCGCCGGGTTCCTGGGGCTCGCGTTCTCCCATTTCCCGCCGCTGCGCCAGTTCGGGATGGTGACCGCGGCCGCGTTCCTGCTCGCCATGCTCGCCGACTTCAGCGCGCTCCCCGGATCGCTCTGGATCGTGCGGCGGGAGCGCCCTGGCGGCGACGCGCCGCCTCGGCCGTGACGCGCCGGTGGAGGGCCGTCGCCCCTACGGGACCGCGATCCGCTCCGGCGGCTCCTCCTCCGCCTGGACCACCGCGATCTTCGCCTCGGGCGCCTTCCCGCCGAGCTTCCGCCACACCCAGCTCCGGAGCTGGTCGATGGCCGAGTAGAAGACCGGGACGATGGCCAGGGTCAGGACCGTCGAGGTGACGAGGCCGCCGATGATGGCGATCGCCATGGGGACGCGCGTCTCGGCGCCGTCGCCTCGGGCGAGCGCCACCGGGATCATGCCGGCGATCATGGCGACCGACGTCATGAGAATGGGGCGCAGGCGGATGGGGCCGGCCTCGAGCAGCGCCTCCTGGGTGGACCGGCCCTGGGCGCGGAGCTGGTTCGTGAACTCGACCAGGAGGATGCCGTTCTTGGTGACGAGCCCCATCAGCATGATGAAGCCGATCATCGCCATCATCGACATGAACTGGTTGGCGAGGAGCAGGCCCCCGATGCCGCCGATGAGCGCGAACGGCAGCGACGTCATGATGGTGAAGGGGTGGACGAGGCTCTCGAACTGCGCGGCGAGGATGATGTAGACGAGGACGACGCCGAGCAGGAGCGCGACGACGAACGCCACGACGGCCTTGCCGAGCTCGCGCCCCTGGCCCTCGAAGTCGTACTGGACCGCCCTGGGCAGCTCCCTGGCCCCGAAGTCCGACAGGTACGTCATCGCCTCGCCGAGGGCCATGTTGCGGAGGTCGGCGAGCATCGTGACCTGCCGGATCTGCCCCTGGTGCTCGATCTGCGCGGGGCCGGTGCCGGCGCGGACGTCGGCGACCGCCCGCAGCTCGACGAGCTGGCCGGCCGGGGTGCGGACGGGGATCGCGCCGAGCGCCGCCGGATCGGCGCGGATGGCGTCCGGCAGCCGGACCTTGATGTCGTAGGTGTCGCCCCCCTCGTGGTAGTCGGCGACCTTGTCGCCGCCCATGAGCGCGCGGACGTTCTGTCCGAGCACGGCCGCGGGGATGCCGAGCGACGCCGCGCGCTCGCGGTCGATGGCCACGTCCAGCTCCGGCTTCCCGCCGCGGTAGGTCGAGTCGACGTCCACGAAGCCGGGCTTGCGCAGCATCGCCTGCCGCGTCTTCTCCACGGCGGCGACGAGCGCGTTCCAGTCGGTGGAGCGGAGGTTGAACTGCACCATCTGCGCGCGGTTCCCGCCGCCGGCCATCGCGTTGTAGTCCTGGACGGTGGTGAGGGCGCTGGGCGTCGTCCGCAGCGTCTGGCGCAGGTACTGCTTGAAGTCCTGCTGGTTGTAGCGGCGCTGCTGGATGGGGACGAGGTCGACGAAGACCTCGCCCTTGTTGACCTCCTCGAGCTGGCCGCCGCCGGCGGTCCAGAAGGTCTGCTTGACGCCGGGGACCACCCGCACCTGCCGGGCCAGGTCGTCGAGCTGGCGCTCGGTCTCCGCCAGCGACGTGCCGGCCGGCAGCTCCAGCGCGACCTTGACCATGCTCATGTCCTGCTGCGGCAGGAACGTGGTCTTGAGGAACTTCCCGAGGTAGAGGGTCGCGAGCAGCACCCCGACCGCGCCGAGGCCGGTGAGGAGCCGGTGGTCGAGCACCCAGGCCAGCACGCGCCGGTAGAAGGCGTCGATGGCGGAGAGCACGCGCTCGATGGCGCGGAACACGCGGCCGTGGGCCTGGTGCTCGCGGAGGACGCGCGCCGAGAGCATGGGCGTGAGCGTCATCGACACGCCGTAGGAGATGAGCACGGCGACGGCGACGGTGACGCCGAACTGGTAGAAGAACCGGCCGATCAGCCCCTCCATGAACGCGACGGGCACGAAGACGGCCACCACCGCCAGCGTCACCGCCAGGACGGCCAGCGCGATCTCGCCCGCGCCCTTGCGCGCCGCCTCCCAGGGCGGTTCGCCCTCCTCCAGGTGGCGGACGATGTTCTCGATGACGACGATGGCGTCGTCGATGAGGAGGCCGATCGAGAGCGTCAGCGCCAGCATGGTGATGACGTTGAAGGTGAAGTGCAGGGCGCGCATCACGGCGAACGTGCCGATGATGGCGGTGGGGAGCGCCACGGCCGACACGAGCGTGGAGCGGACGTTGCGCAGGAACAGCAGCACCACCAGCACGGCCAGCACGCCGCCGAGGAGCAGGTCCTCCTGCACCGCCGAGATCGACGAGCGGATGAACCTGGCGCCGTCGATGACCGTCTCGACCTTCGAGCCCTGCGGGAGCTGCGCCCGGACGCGCGCCAGGCTCTCGGTGAGCCGGTCCGCGACCGCGACCGTGTTCGCGCCGGACTGCTTGCGGACCACGAGCCCGATGGCGCTCTGGTCGCCGAGCTTCGCGCTGCCACGCGGCTCGGCCGGCCCGTCGATCACCTGCGCGACCTGCCCGAGCCGGACGGGCGTGCCCATGGGGCTCGCGATGACGAGCGCCCGCATCGCCTCCACCGAGCGGGCCTCGGCGGCGACCTTCACCGAGCGCTCCACCCCGCCCTCCAGCGTGCGGCCGCCCGGGACGTCGATGCTCTGCGCCCGCAGCGCCTGGACCACGTCGGCCGGCGTGAGGCCGTAACCCTTCAGGACGGCGGGGTCGGGCACCACCGTGATCTCGCGCTTTCGCGAGCCGATCACGTCGACGGCGCCGACGCCAGGGACCTGCTGCAGCGCGGGCTTGACCACGTCCTCCGCGAGCTTGGTGAGCCGGTCGATGGGCAGCGGCGCGGAGAAGGCGAGGGTGGCGATCGGGGCCGCGCCGATGTCGAACTTCTGGACGATCGGCGTGTCGATCTCCTTGGGCAGCTTCGAGAGCGTCGCCTGGACGCGGTCGCGAACGTCCTGCGCCGCGATGTCGGCGTTTCGCTCGAGCTCGAAGCGGATGATGATCTGGGAGACGTTCTCGAGGTTCAGCGAGCGGAGCGTGTCGAGGCCGGGGAGGGTGTTGAACGTCTCCTCGAGGGGCTTGGTGACGGTGCGCTCGATGGCCTCGGGGTCGGCGCCGGGCAGGACGGTCGTCACCGTGACGATCGGGAACTCGACCTCGGGGAACTGGTCGACCCCGATCTTCGGGTACGCGACGACGCCGAAGACCACCACGGCGAGCGTCAGCATCCCGGTGAAGACCGGGCGCGAGATGAAGGTGCGGATGGGGCTCATGTGCGGGGCTCCGGTTGGCCGGCCCTAGTCGGCGAGCGGGACGACGGCGTCGCCGGGGGCGAGGGCGCCGGGGTCGAGGATCACGTCGGCGGCCGCGTCGAGGCCACCCTTCACCGCGAAGGTGCCGGGGTTCACGGGCGAGATCTCCACGCCGCGCCGCTCCGCCTTGCCGTTCGCGACCACCATCACGTACGCGGTGGCGCCGTCCTGGCGGACGGCGCTCGTCGGGACGAACACGCCCGCGGAGGCCTCGCCGAGCCCCGCGAAGTCGATGTCGACGAGCGTACCGGGGCGGAGCGGCGAGCCGTCGACCTTCACGACGTCCGCCAGCACCTCGACGGTGCGGGTGGCGGCGTCCACCACCGAGTTCTTGACGCGGACGCGCGCCTCGAAACGCTGCGCGCCCGGCGTGGTGACGCCCGGGAGCTTCTGCCCCGGCTTGACGAATCCCTCGATCGACTCGGGGACCGCGAGCCGCACCTCGAGGTGGTCGAGGTCGGTGAGGGCGAGGATGGGGGTCACCGGCATGAGCGTCACCGTGTCGCCCGCGTTCCGCCACTTGGCGGTGACGACGCCGTCGAAGGGCGCGACCAGGGTGGCGTCCGTGATGGCCTGCTCGGCGGCGCGGGCCGCCGCGCGGGCCTGGTCGACCTGCGCGGCCGCCAGCTCGCGCCCCGTCTGCACCTTCTCCCAGGCCGCCGCCGGGAGCACGTGCTGCTCGAACAGCTCCTTGCTCCGCGCGAGGTCGCTCTCGGCGCCGGCGAGGTTGGCGGCCGCCAGCCGCTCCGCGGCGCGCGCGGTCTGCAGCGCGATCTGCGCGTTGGTCGGGTCCATCTCGACCAGGGCCTGCCCGGCCCGCACCCGGTCGCCCACGTTGACCCGCACCCGCCTGATCTGGCCGGTCGCCTTGGCCGAGAGCGTGGCGTCTTCCTTGGCGCGCACGGCGCCGGTGACGCGCGCCAGTCCGGTCTCGATCCGGGTGGCGGGCTTGGCGACGCGTACGGCGCGGCCGCCAGCGGCGGCGAGGGTCGGGAGCTCGGCGACGCCGGCGTGTCTGCTGCAGGCGCCGAGGAGGGTGGCGGCGGCGGCGACGGCGAGGGTGAGGGCAGGGCGGGTGCGGGTCATGCGTCGTCTCCGAGGCGGTGCGGCGCCGGGGCGCCGGGGGCGGCGACGCCGTGGAGCACGAGGTCGATCGCGACCCGGGCGTCCGCGGCGGGGCCGGGAGCGTCGCCCCCGGCGTGGAAGAAGGCGGAGAGCACGCCCGCGAGCACCCGGGCGGCGAGGGCGGGGGAGACGCGCAGCTCGCCGCGGCGCACGTGCCGGCGCAGCCAGGCGGCGAGGTGGCCCTCGTAGATGGCGAGGCCGGAGCGGCGGTCGACGCCGGCGTCGCCGCAGTGCCCGGCGACGAACGCCGAGATCTCGGCGCGCTCGGTCGCCACCTCGGCCTGCGCCCGGACCAGCGCCACCAGGCGATCGGCGAGGGGGAGGCGCGGGTCGACGGGGCGATCGAAGGTGGCCCGCAGCTCCTCCAGGATCAGCTCGACGAGGCTCCGGTAGATCTCCTCCTTGCTGGAGAAGTACCGGTAGAGCGACGGCGGCGCGTACCCCGCCTCGCGCGCCAGGTCGGCGAGCGTGGCGTCGGCGAACCCGCGCCGGGCCAGGACCGCGCCGGCCGCGAGCAGGATGTCCCGGCGGGCGCGGTCGTGGGCGCGCTGGCGGCGGGCGTTGACGGCGGCGCGAACGGACATTCGCAGCACATTAGTCGGCGTTCGCTGAGCATGCAAGCGGCTTCGCGCGCTGCGGCACGGGGTCCGGGGCGGCTTCTCCGCGGCGGAGCGCCGCACCGACGCCGCGCGATCCGGGCCTGCGACGGCGCGAAGCTCCTGCGCGAACACGGGATCGAGGCGGCGGGCTGCCCTCCATCGGCTGCGGCCGGCTGGTCCCCGGATCGAGTGATCCCAGCCCCTTCGGAGGAGTGCTTGACCTGGGTCAACCGTCGACTCGAGGAGTCTACGAAAATACTGCGTTATTTCAATCATTTACTTCACGGGGCGCGACCGCTTACCATGCGGCCCGAAATGGCCCGCGCCGTGCCGCAGCCCCTGGACGGGGCCGGCGCCCGCGCGATGAAAGGGACGGGATGACGCTCAGCCGACGGAAGTGGTTGAAGCGGGTCGCGGGTGGCGGCGCCGCCATCGCGATGGGCGACCTGCTGCCGGTGCAGCGGTCGCGCGCCGCGGAGATGAAGCTCAAGGGCGCGACGGAGTTCACCACCGCCTGCAACTTCTGCTCGTGCGGCTGCGGGATGGTGGGCCACGTCATCGACGGCAAGCTCGTCAACCTCGAGGGCGATCCGGAGCACGTGGTGAACCAGGGCGCGCTCTGCTCGAAGGGCGCGGCCATGATCGCGACGCACGCGTCGGATCAGCGCGTGCGCACCCCGCGCTACCGCGCCCCCGGCTCCGATCGCTGGGTGGACATCTCCTGGGACGAGGCGCTCGACAAGCTCGCCCGCAAGCTCAAGGCGACGCGAGAGGCGAGCTGGGTCGCGACCGACAAGGACGGCGACAAGGAGGTCCCGGCCAACCGGACCGACGCCATCGCCTTCCTGGGTGGCGCGCAGAACACGAACGAGGAGTGCTACCTCTGGAACAAGATGGGGCGGCTCCTCGGCACCAGCTACGTGGAGCACCAGGCGCGGCTTTGACACAGCCCCACGGTCCCCAGTCTGGGGGCCACGTTCGGCCGCGGCGCGATGACCAACCACTGGGCGGACCTCCAGAACGCGAAGGTCCTCCTGATCGAGGGTTCGAACGCCGCCGAGAACCACGTGATGGCGATGAAGTGGATCCGCAAGGCGCAGGAGAAGGGCGCCAAGGTCATCCACGTGGATCCGCGCTTCAACCGCACCTCGTCGATCGCGGACGTCTACGCGCGCATCCGGCCCGGCGCGGACATCGCCTTCCTCGGCGCCGTCATCCGGCTCGTCATCGAGAACGGCTGGTACGACGCCGAGTACGTGAAGCTCCACACCAACGCGCTCATGCTGGCGAAGGACGACTTCGCCATCGAGGACGGCCTCTTCAGCGGCTACGACCACGAGAAGCACAAGTACGAGATGGCCTCGTGGGGCTACGACGTCGGCGCCGACAAGAAGCCGAAGAAGGCGAAGGACCTCGACGACCCGCGCTGCGTGTTCCAGAAGCTGCGCAAGCACTTCGCGCGCTACACGCCGGAGATGGCCGAGCAGATCTCGGGCGTGCCGGCGAAGCAGGTCGAGGAGATCGCGGAGACGTTCGCCAAGAACCGGCCCGGCACCATCCTCTACGCGCTGGGGATGACGCAGCACACGGTCGGCATCCAGAACATCCGCTGCTACGGCATCCTCCAGCTCCTCCTCGGCAACATCGGGAAGCCGGGCGGCGGCGTGAACGCGCTCCGCGGCGAGCCCAACGTCCAGGGCGCCTGCGACATGTCGGTGCTGAACAACTACATGTTCGGCTACCTCAACTACCCGGTGCACACCGAGCCGACGCTCGAGGCCTGGACCAGGAACAACGGCACCTTCCGCCGGAAGATGGCCGTGAACGGCCTCAAGGCGTGGTTCGGCGAGAACGCCACCGCCGACAACGAGTTCGGCTACGGCTGGCTGCCGAAGAAGAGCGCCGCGAAGGACTACACGGTCTACGGCATCGTGGACGCCGCGTACGCAGGGAAGGTGAAGGTGCTCTGGGCCCTCGGGCAGAACCCGATGGTCACCAACCCGAACCTGAACTACGTGCAGGAGGCCCTCGCGAAGCTCGACCTGCTCGTCGTGCAGGAGCTGTGGGACACCGAGACGGCGTCGTTCTGGCAGGCGCGCCCCGGCGTCGACCCGAAGGCGATCCAGACCGAGGTGCTGCTCCTCCCGGCCGCGTACTTCATGGAGAAGGAGGGCACCATCTCCGGCTCCGGGCGCCTGGTGCAGTGGCGGTACGCGGGCGTGAAGCCGCCGGGCGAGGCGAAGCCCGACCTCGAGGTGATCGACGCCGTCTTCCGCAAGGTCCGCGACCTCTACCGGGGCTCGGCGGACCCCAAGGACGCGCCGCTCCTCAAGGCGGCCTGGAGCTACGGCAAGGACACGCTCGCCGAGGACGTGCTCAGGGAGATCAACGGCCGCGTCTGGAAGGACCTGCCCGAGAAGCAGCTCAAGGCGGGGGACTTCGTGAAGCGGATCCCGGACCTGGAGGCCGACGGCTCGACCTCGTCGGGCGCCTGGATCTACGCGGGCTGCTTCGGCGGCGGGAAGAACCTCACCAAGCGCCGCGATCCCAAGGACCACCCGTCGGGCATCGGCCTGTACCCGGGCTTCGCCTGGACGTGGCCGGGCAACATGAAGGTCCTCTACAACCGCGCCTCCTGCGACGCGGAGGGCAAGCCGCTCCCGGCGCGCGACGCGAAGGGGAACGTCCTCGCCCCGGCGGTGCCGCTCATCGCCTGGGACGCGGCCGAGAAGAAGTGGAAGGGGATCGACACGCCGGACGTGCCCGCCGCCGACAAGGGGCCGGACACGCCGGAGGGCCAGCGCGCGTTCCGCATGAACGCGGAGGGCGTGGGCCGCCTCCTGGCGGGCCCGTACCGGGATCCGGACGCGAAGGCGAAGGACCTCCCCCGCGACTCCTCGTACACGCCCAAGGACGGCCCGCTCCCCGAGTTCTACGAGCCGGTGGAGAGCCCGGTCGCGAACGTGCTGCACCCGAAGGTGCAGACGAACCCGTGCCTCAAGTACCCGCGGGTGAAGGGCAAGCAGCCCATCGGGACGCCGAAGGAGTTCCCGTACGTCCTCATGACGTCGTCGATCGCGGAGCACTGGTGTGCGGGTTCGACCACGCGCAACGTGGAGTGGCTGAACGAGCTGATGCCCGAGCCGATGGTGGAGCTGCCGGAGTCGCTCGCGAGGAAGCTCGCGATCAAGACCGGCGACAAGGCCAGGGTCTCGTCGGCGCGCGGCGAGGTGGTGGTGAAGGCGGTGGTGACGAAGCGGATGCAGTCGCTCCGCATCGCCGGCCAGGAGGTGCCCATCGTCTGGATGCCGTACAACTGGGGCTTCAAGGGCCTCTCCAGGGGACCGAGCACCAACGTGCTCACCATCGACGCCGTCGATCCGGGCGCCGGGACCCAGGAGACCAAGGCCTGCCTGGTGAACGTGGTCCGCGTCGAGGAGGCGGTCGCGTCGCGCTAGCGCGCCGCTCCGGAGAACGACCATGAGCTACGCCACGCTGATCGACACCACCAAGTGCATCGGCTGCCGCTCCTGCCAGGTGACCTGCAAGGAGTGGAACGGCCTCAGGGGCGAGAAGACCCAGCTGCAGAGGGGCGACCTCGGCCTGCAGAACCCGACCACGCTCTCGGCCAGGACCTTCGCGGTGGTGACCTACCGCGAGATCGAGGACCTGAAGGCGCCGGGCGGGCTGCGCACCGTCTTCACCAAGCGGCAGTGCATGCACTGCGAGGAGCCGGCCTGCGCCTCCGCCTGCCCGGTGACCGCCCTGCGCAAGACCGCCGACGGCCCCGTCGTCTACGACGACGAGAAGTGCCTGGGCTGCCGGTACTGCATGTGGGCCTGCCCGTTCGGCGTTCCCACGGCCGAGTGGGACTCGCTCGCGCCCAAGATCCGCAAGTGCACGATGTGCGAGGACCGGAGGCACGACGGCGCGCCGCTGCAGCGGAACGGCCAGAACCTGTCCGACGAGGACCTGAGGCGCTTCGTCGCCGCGCACGAGATCCCGGCCTGCGTGAAGCAGTGCCCGGCGGGGGCGCTCAAGTTCGGCGACCGCGAGGAGCTGCTGAGGGAGGCGAAGGCGCGCATCGCGGCCGGCAAGGGCAAGTACCTGGACCGCGTCTACGGGGAGAAGGAGGCCGGCGGCACCGCCATGCTGTACCTCGCCGCGGTGCCGTTCGAGCAGCTCGGACTGCCCAGCGTCGGGTTCGAGAGCTACCCGGCGCGCAGCGTGACCGCGCTCTCGGCCGTGCCGCCCGCGGTGGTCGGCGTCGGCGCGCTCCTCGGCGGCGCGTACGCGCTCGGGCAGCGCAAGGCGAAGGTGGCGGCCGCCGAGGCGGCCCCGCGGGAGGAGGCGCACGTCGAGTTCGCGCGGCTGGACCGGAAGCTCCTGACGCCGGCGAACCTGCTGCTCGCCGCGCTCATGGCCTTCGGCGCGCTCTCGTTCGTGGCCCGGTTCGCCCTCGGCCTGGGCGGGTCGACGCACCTCTCGGACACGTTCGCCTGGGGCCTCTGGATCGTCTTCGACCTGGTCTGGATCGCCGTCGCGGCGGGCGCCTTCGCGACGGCGGGCATCATCTACGTGTTCCGGCGGAAGGACCTGTACTCGGTCGGACGCGGCGCGGTGCTGATGGGGCTCCTCAGCTACTCGTTCGTCACGGTGACGCTCCTCGCCGACCTCGGCCTGCCCTGGCACTTCTGGCAGCTCGGGGTGCAGGCGCCGAAGCACTCGGCGATGTTCGAGGTCTCCTGGTGCGTCGGCCTCTACGTCACCATCCTGGCGTTCGAGTTCATGCCGGTGGCGTTCGAGCGCTGGGGCATGAAGCGGGCGATGGAGCGCTGGAGGTCGGGCGCACCGCTGTGGGTGGTCTTCGCGGTCACGCTCTTCGTCTACCTGATGTCGCGCAGCCTCGTCTGGACGGGGCTCGCCTTCCTGGTCTTCGGCGCGCTCGCCTGGGCGTTCCGGCCGGGGGCGGAGGAGAAGCCGGTCCCGATCATGCTGGCGATCGCGGCGGTGACCCTCTCGACCATGCACCAGAGCTCGCTCGGCTCGCTGTTCCTGCTCATGCCGGACAAGCTCGACCCGGCCTGGTGGTCGCCGCTGATGCCGCTCTCCTTCTTCCTGTCCTCCATCGCGGCGGGCGTGGCGCTGGTGATCCTGGTCGAGATGTGGATCGCGAAGGCCTGGGGCCGCGCCCTCCGCATGCCGCAGCTCGCGGCCATGGGGAAGATCGGGTTCTGGGCGCTGCTCGTGTTCGAGGTGGTGCGGCTCGGCGATCTCGCGTTCCGCGGCCAGCTCGGCGCCGCGTTCGCGGGCCCGAAGGCGGGCCTGTTCGCGGCCGAGGTCCTGCTCGGCGGCCTCCTGCCGCTGGTCCTCCTCGCCGCCGCGAAGCTCAGCGAGAACCCGAGGGCGCTGTTCCTGGGGGCGCTGCTCGCCTGCGGCGGCGTGGTGTTCAACCGCGCCAACGTGGTGGTGTTCGCGATGAACCTCAAGGGGCCCATGCCGCAGATCGCGCCCGCGCCGTACGCGCCCAGCGCGTTCGAGTGGGGCGTCTCGGTGGGCCTGGTGGCCGCGACGATCTTCCTGTTCGGCTGGGCGGCGCGGAACATGCCGGTGTTGCCGAAGGAGGAGCAGGCGCCGCACGGGTAGACGGCCGCGCGCGCTTCGAAGGGCCCCCGGTCGCCGCTGCGTGGCCGGGGGCCGAGCGTGCGAGCGGAGCGGCCCGCCCGCGCCCGCGAAGGCGCATTCCGCAGCGCGCAATCGTGGATCCGAGACGAGCGCGCGAACTGCGGCGGTCCCAGGCGCGCGAGAGGGCGACACCGTCTGCGGCGCCGAGGACTGTGTGAGCCCGCAGCCGCGTAGGTCCTGGCAACGAAGCGGAGGGCGAGTTCCGCAGGCGCCGCCGGAATGGACGACGAGAGACGCTGCGCAACAGGAGAGCGCGCCCACGGGGACGCTCCAGAGCGCGCGACCAGGAAGGCCCTGCGCGCGCGAGGACGCGCCGCAGCGGGAGCGGGTGGGCCGCGGGCGCTACGCTCGAGACGAGCGGCGGAACGTGTGCGCGCTCGTGGGCGTGCCGCGGGGCCACGCTCAGGGACGACCGAGGCCGAGGTGACCGGAGCGGCCGGGCCGCGGGGCGGGCCTCTACGCCGGCAGCACGTACCACTGCCCCTTGGCGCCCTGCTCGCGCCGGAGGAGCCCTTCCTTCTCCATCGCCTCGAGGAGCCGCGAGAACGACGAGAAGCCGTGGTCGCG
>DATIWK010000254.1:0-31659 GCA_035519395.1 Anaeromyxobacteraceae bacterium
GCTCACGTACGAGAGGAGGAGGCCGCGGGCGAGGACCCTCCACCCGTCCGCCGCGACGAACAGGAGGAGCTTGAGCGGCAGGGACACCGACGTCGGCGAGAGCTGGGTGAGACCGAGGGCGAGGAGCACGTTCGCGACCACCAGGTCGACGACCAGGAACGGAACGAACACCAGGAACCCGATGGTGAACGCGCGCCGCAGCTCCGACACGACGAAGGCCGGGGCGAGGACCGCGAGATCGTCGGCGCCCGGCGGGGCGGCCACCGGTCCGCGCAGCCGCGCCCCGAGGTCGAGGAACACCTCGCGATCGTCGGGCCGCGCGTGCCGTGCAAGGAACGCCTTGAGCGGGACCGCGGCGCGCGCGGCGGCGTCGAGCGTGCCGGCGACGCCGCGCTCCAGCGGCGCGGCGCGGGCGGCGTCGAGGGCCTGCTCGGCGACGGGCGCCATCACGCCCGCCGAGAGCAGGAGCGCCAGCCCGGTCACGACGGTGCTCGGTGGAACCTGTGGCGCGCCGAGCGCCGAGCGCGCCACGGACAGCACCACCGAGATCTTGAGGAACGAGGTGAGCGACACGATCGCCACCGGGAGGAGGGCCAGGGCGCCGAGGAGGAGGACGAGATCGGCGGGGCGGTCGGCCAGGCCGGCGGCGGAAGGTGCGCCGAGGCCGATCACGGGCGGTCTCCCGAGCTCGAGGGATCGAGGCGGCCGAGGACGCGGACTCCGCCCGGTCCGAAGCCGACGAGCAGCCGCCGCGCCTCGATCTCGACGAGGGCGAGACCCGCGTCGCGCGAGAGCGCCGCCCGCTCCAGGACCGCCAGGGTGGAGCTGGGCGCATCGCGGCGGGTCCGGCGCATCCAGGCGGCTCCGCCCGCCAGCGCGAGGACGGCGAGGGCGGCACGGGCGGAGACCGGACCGAGATCGCCCGGCGCCAGCGCCAGGAGCAGGGCTGCCGCGGCGCCGGCGGCGAGGAGGGCCCCGCCGCGCCTGCGGCCGACGCGCGAGAGGATGGGCCCGAGCCTCACGGCGACACCTCGAGCGCGTGGATCCGCACGCCCACCGCGCCCTCGACCTCGACCAGCTCACCGCGCGCCACGGCGCGCTCGCCGGCCCGGAGGGTGACGAGGCCGCGCCGGTCGAGGCCGAGCGGCAGGATCGCGCCCGGTTCCAGGCGCGCGAGGTCGGCGAGGGCGATGCTGACGCGTCCCAGCTCGACCTCGAGGGTGATGGGGAGCTCCGAGGCACGGTCCGGCATGGCGATGGTCTCCACGTGAAGGTCCTGGCCATCGAGGCGGCCCTCGGCGCGGGCGCCGCCGGGCAGGACGAGCGCGTGCCGGTCGCCGGGGGGCGCATCGAGGACCACGACGTCGCCGGGCGCGAGGACGTCGAGCTCGGCCGGCATCAGCGCGCCGTGGCCGGAGCGGATCGAAGCCTCGACGCGGATGCCGGGCATTGGGTCCGGCAGCCCGGGGCCCCGCAGGGCGCGGACTGCCCTGGCCGGAGCGAGCAGCCGGGCGCGGCCGCGGATGGCTCCCACGGCGATGTCCAGCTCGATCGCCAGCGCCTCCGGGGGCGCGGCGCCGGAGCGGACGAGACGCGGCCCAAGCCGCTCGTCGAGGTCGGAGACCGCGCATGCGGCGTCGAGGGCGGCGAGGGCGAGCAGCTCGAGCGCCGAGGCCTCGACCGGCGTGAGCTCCGTCGCGGCGATCGGGTCTCCCCTGCCGCCGGCGAGGCCGTCCACGAGGCGGGCCACGAGCGGCACTTCGACCTCGAGGACGGCGGAGGCCGGCAGGGCCCGCAGCTCGAGCGCGATCCGGGCGGTGCCCGCGCCGGGCGACGCGCGCGCCGGGACGGGCCGCGCCGTCACCGCGACCGGGGCGCCGAGCACCGCCGCCAGGGCGGGGCGCACGGCGTCGAGGACGCTCGCGCCGGCGGCCCGCGCCGTTCGGTCCAGGTCGGCGTAGCCACGGCTCACGGCGGGCAGCTCGAAGGGAAGGGCCACGGGGAGGCTCGTTTCAGGGCGCGTGCCAGGAGCGTGCGCTGCAATCCCGCAGGGTTCCGAGCGCGCCCCCGGCCGTGGGCGTCCGGCGGACGGCCGCGTCGGGCGCGCCGCGGCCGGCGCGGTCATCGCGACCGCTGCAGGGAGAGCCGCGCCCGGCACAGGCGCAGCACGATGGGCGACGGTGGGGGGCCGGGCGGGATGGTCCCCGCCGCCAGCGCGTGCAGGATCCGGGCGATCCGCGATCGCTCGGCGTCGGCCCAGGCGCCCGCGGGACCCGTCCCGGGATCCGGCGGGAGCGCCACGGAGAGCGCCCGCAACCGCTCCTGGCGCCCCGCCGCCGAGAGCGAGCCCGCCGCGGCCACGGTCTCGCCGGCTCCGGGCGCGCCGAGGCGCGACAGGACCTGCCTCGCGCGCGACGGCACGAACACCGCGGCGAGCGCCACGAGCCGCCGATCAGCGGCGGTCATGCGGGCGGCCGGGCGCGGAGCCGGTCTCGCACCACCGGGGCCGCGAGCGCGACCGCGCCGGCGACGGCGACCGCCGCGAGCACCACGGCCGGGATCGACGGGCGCCGCGGAGCCGGCGCCACGGCGGTCCGGCTCTCCGCGCCGGGGGCCACCACCACCGACACCGCGGATGCATCGAGGCCGTCCGCGGCGCCGGCCACCAGGGCCTGGATGCCCGGCTCCAGCGCGCGCACCGCGGCGCAAGATGCGGGGCGGCACTTCACCAGGACGGCCGCACGCGGCGAGGGGCGATCGCCGGGACGAAGCGGATCGGGCTGCGGGAGGCCGACGTGCACCCGCGCCTCCACCACGCCGTCGATGGCTTCCAGGCTTCGCGCCAGCTCGCCCGCCAGGGCGTGGAGGTAGAGCGCGTGCTCCTCGGTCGCGGTCGGGACCATCCCTCCTCTGCCGAACACCTCGCCGAAGCCCGCCGGGCGCGGACGCGGAAGCTCGCGCTCGGCGAGCAGACGCTGCGCGCGGCCCGCGTCCGCGCCGCCGACCGACACCGTCCACCCGCCCTCCTGGCCGTCTTCGCGCCGCTTTCGCGCCGCCACGCCGCCGTCGTCGAGCGCGACCAGGACCTCGTTCGCCTGCGGCTCGGCGAGACCGTGCAGGATCTCCTCGTCGGCGCAGCCCGCCAGCGGAAGGAGCGCGAGCGCGGTGAGGCGGTTCCTCCAGTGGACCATCGGATCCTCCTAGAGCGGCGTGTTGACCGCTTGCCTCACCGATTGTGCGCCCGCCTCCACGAGCTTCGCGGTGAGGTCCACGGTCTGCGTGCACCGGTACGCCTCCGCCTGGAGGCCGAGGAGCTCCTGGGCGGTGAAGGTCCGCCCCTGCCGTGCTGCCGCGAGGACGGCGTCGAGCCGGCGCTGCGCGCGCTCCAGGCCCTCGAGCATCCCGCCGAGCGGCGCTTGCCCGGCGCCGCCGCCCTGCGGGAGGAGGGCAGCGCGAGCGCGGCCCTCCAGCACGGCGCCGAAGGTTCGCGTTGGTGGTGCAGCGGACAGCGGGGCGGCGGGAACGGCCGGGGCGGCCGCCGCGACGGGCAGGACGGGCACTTGCGCTCCTAGTGGATGTTGTTGATGGCCGCCTTGGCGCTGTCATGCTTCACCTTCATGACGTTCGACAGCGCCGTGAACTCGCGGCTCTCGCGCTGCATCGACTCCTGGAGCTGGAGGTACTGGACGTTGAAGACCTGGGCCTCCTGCTGGAGCGCGCGCGTCGCCTCGAGGATGTCGCCGTCGCCGCCCGCCCCCGTCGAGGTTCCGGCCGCTCCGGTGGCGGCCGTGCCGGAGGCGAGGGACGCGGCCACGGTCGCGCCCGCCGGACGCGACGGAGACGACACCGCGCCGCGCACCGCCGCGGAGAGGACCGTGCCCCCGGGCACGTAGGGCGCCGCGAGCGCCACGCCCGAGGCGAGGCCGTTCGCGACGGTGGTCGCCGCCGTCCGGAGCGCCTGGCCGAAGCGGCCCGGCTCGGCGCGCCGCTCGCTGGTGGGCGCGACGTGGATGTTGTCGATGCGGTTGTCCATGCGAAACCTCCTGCCGGGCGCTGGAGCAACGCCCGTGCCTGGCCACGGGCCCGTCTGGACGCGGGCCGCTCCCGGGGGCGCGGGCGGCGCTGCGGACCATGGGCCGGATCGCGGACCGTCACCGCGGGTTCATCGGCGCGGCGAGCGGGACTCGGGCCTACCCGGTGCCCGTCGCGATCTCGTCGTACCCGCGCCCCTCGAACTGCAGGAAGCAGAAGCCGTGGCCGAACGGATCGGCGAGCACCGCCATCTTCCCCCACTTGTGCCGCTCGACCGGCACCTCGACCTTCGCGCCGGCGGCCTCCGCCCGGCGGACTGCCTCCGCGATGTCCTCCACCGCAAAGTCGAGGTGCACCGGGGTCCAGTGGCGGGCGTACGAACGCGTCGCGGCCGCGCCCTTGAATGGCGTGGTCCCGGGCGCCGCCACCAGCACGTAGATCGGCGCCTCCGCGCCCACCAGCTCGATCCCGCCCCCCGAGAACCGCCGCCCGACGCGCAGGCCGAGCGCCGCCGTGTAGAAGCGCACCGCCGCGTCGAGGTCGGGGACGTCCACGTTCACGATGAGCCGCGCCATGCGCGGACGCTACCACGGCCGGCGCGGGGCGCCGCGTCACGGTCGGTGCCATGCCGCGGCCCGGACGCTGTCCCCGTGCTACGTTCCACCCGATGCCCCGCGAGTACCTCCGCAGGCTCTGCGACCAGATCATCCAGGTGCAGAAGCCCATCCGCGTCCTCCGCGCCATCAACTGGGGGCCGCAGGTGCACGAGCGGTTCTTCAAGCACGGCGCGCGCGAGCTGCCGCGGCCCGAGTACCCGGCGCTCGGCTTCGACCCGGCCGCGAAGGAGAAGGAGCTGCGGGCGCTGAAGCGCCAGATCCGCGGCAAGAACCCCATCGAGGAGCGGCTCCGCCGGCGGCTCGACGAGTTCGCGGTGCTGACCCGCATGCTGGCGGCGCGCGGCACCCGGCGGTTCCACGAGCTGTCGCGGCGCATCTACGGAGATCCGCGCGACCGGTTCCCCGACACCAACGTGGACAACCTCGCCATCGCGCGGCTCTGGGCCTCGCGGCCGCGCGCCCGCGACGAGGAGCAGGTGTACGGCGCGGACGAGGCGGCGAGCCGCGTCGCGGAGCTGTGCAACCCGCTCCTCGGCGGGCACGTGAACGTGGTGGTGCGGTCGCGGCTCACGGCCAACGCGGCCTCCGGCGCGACCCGCATCACCCTCCGCAAGGGCGCGAGGTTCTCGGATCGGCAGGTCCGCGCCCTCGCCCACCACGAGGGGCTCTGGCACGTCCTCACCTCCATGAACGGCTACCGCCAGCCGGTGCTGACGATCCTGGCCGTCGGGCTGCCGCGCTTCACGGAGTCGCAGGAGGGCGGCGGGATCGTCTCCGAGTACCTCACCGGCAACATCACCGACGAGCGCTACATCGAGCTGGGCGAGCGGACCATCGCCGTCGACATGGCCGCGCGCGGCGCCGACTTCCTGGAGGTGTACCGCTACCTCCTGGCGCGCTTCCCGCCGGAGAAGGCCGCGCTCATGAGCGAGCGGGTCTTCCGCGGCGGCGTGGTGGAGGGAGGCGCGCCGTTCACCAAGGACGCGGCCTACCAGCGCGGCTACTGCCGGACCTTCAACTTCCTGCGCGCCGCGGTGGAGCAGCGCGACGTGGACCTGGTGCGCGCCTTCCTCGCGGGGAAGATGAGCGTCGACGACGCCGAGCTGGTGCGCGATCTCATCGACGAGGGGCTCTGCGTCGGGCCGACCTACCTGCCGGAGTGGTTCATCGACATCGACCGGCTGAACGCCATCTGCACGCACTCGGTGACCATGAACCGGTTCTCGCTGCCGTCGGTGGCGCGGTACTACGCGCGCCGGCGCAGCGGGAAGGGGACGGCCGAGCCGCTGGTGCGCCCGCGCGAGGCGGACACCGAGGAGCGGGCGGGCGTCGCGGGGGCGGACGAGGGGGACCTGGGGGAGTGAGGTCCAGGCCGCGGGCCGCGACGCGATCGCGGCCCGTCGCAGCGCCACGCCGCGCCGGACGGCGCGCCGTCACCCCACCGCAGCGCCGAAGGCGCGCCCCACCGCGTAGGTGATCCCTGCGGCGAGCGCGGCCAGGCCGACCATCCGCAGCGCGCTCTTCCAGAGCGAGGTTCCGGAGAGGAACCCGACCACCGCGCCGACGCCGGCGAGGACGAGGAAGGCGAGCCCGGCGCTCGTCGCGACCGCGCTGGGGCCGTGCGTGAACAGGAAGGGGAGGATGGGGACGAACGCCCCCACCGAGAACATGAAGAGCGACGAGACCGCCGCTCCCATGGGCGAGCCCAGGTCGGCCGGATCGAGCCCCAGCTCCTCCCGCACCAGCGTGTCGAGCGCGGAGTCCGGGTTCTTGAGCAGCTCGGCGGCGGTCCGGCTCGCCTGCTCGGTGGAGAGCCCCTTCTGCTTGAAGATGAGGGCCAGCTCCGCCGCCTCCTCCTCCGGCGCCTCCGCGATCTCCCGCTTCTCCATCGCCACCTGGCGCGCCAGGAGGTCGCGCTGGCTCGCCACCGAGGTGTACTCGCCCGCCGCCATCGAGAAGGAGCCGGCCAGGAGGCCGGCGAACCCGGTGACGAGCACGGTGTGCGGCTCCACCCCTGCGCCCGCCCCGCCCAGGATGAGCGACAGGTTGGACAGGAGCCCGTCGTTCATCCCGAAGATGGCGGCGCGGATCGAGCCGGCGCGGCCGCCGCCGCGGTGCCAGCGCTCGCGCTGGGAGATGAGCGCCCGCGCCTCCTCGGGCTCGCCGCGGCGCAGCTCGCTGAGGACCCGGCGGTGCGAGCGCTCCTCCTCGGCGATGGCGGTCGCCTCGCCGCCCTGCGCGTCGTACTTCTCGGCGTCCCCCGCCTCGGTCTCCAGCACCAGGGGGAGGACCGAGCCGCTCCCCAGCCGGCGGGCGAGCCACACCAGCGCGCGGATGCGCGACGAGGCGCGATCCGGGGGGAGCGCCACCCCCTCCTTCTCCAGCTTCTTCTGCCAGATGTCGGCGTGGCGCCGCTCAGCGGAGGCCAGCTCGCGGAAGTGGCGCGCCCGCTCCGGATCCTTCTCGTACTTGGCCAGGCCGTCGTAGAGGGCGGCCCCGTCGCGCTCGTCGATCAGGTTCTGGAGCCACAGGTCGGTGCGGGGGTTCATTCCGGCCAAATCTACCAGGCGCGACCCGGCGCGCGCCGTCCCCGTGGGGCCTACGGGCCCCCCACCGCGATCTCGCGGAGGCGCGCCTTCGACCGTGCGGCGACGGCCGCGTCCGGCGCCATCGCTCCGAGCTGCGAGAAGCGGCGCGCGTGGAGGACGTCGCCGGCGGCGTGGGCGAGGTCGCCCATCGCGTCGAACGCGGCTGCGGCGAGCGGGCGGGGGAGGCCGTGCGCCAGCCGCTCGTAGGACGCGAGCGTCCGCTCCACCGCCTCCGCGTCGCGCCCCTTCACCGGCGCCGCCGCCCGCGCCTCGCGCAGGGCCCGGGCGGCGGCCGCGAGCGCGTCGTTGGCCGCGGCCACCGCCTCCGCGGCGTGCGCGGACCGCGGGTGCGCCGCGAGGAACCGCTCCGGCCCGGCGAAGCCCGAGTCGAGCAGGCAGGCGGCGCGGGCCTCGCCCTGGCAGGGAGGCGCCGACTTCGCCGGCTCGAACGGCGTGTCGTCCGGGGAGGGAGGTCCAGCCGTCGCCGCGGCCGGCGCGGCGGCGAGGGCCGTTGCGAGGAGCAGGCCGGGGAGGACCACGGCCGGACGGTACCACGGGGCGCCGCCGGCTCACGGCCCGGCCCCCGGTGCCGGACCCTGAACGCTTCCTCCAGCGATGGCGGTTTCGCGCGGCGCCGAGCGCTCGCACCGGCCGCCGGGTTGGACTATAAAGACGGATTCTCGCAGGGGAACCCTCCGTGCTCACGCTCGACACCCGCGATGCCGCCTTCCGCGCCGCATGGGCGAGGGTCTGCGCGCGCGGCTCCGACGAGGACGAGGCGCCGGTCCGCGAGGCGGCCGCCCGTCTCGTCGCCGACGTGCGCGCCCGCGGCGACGAGGCCCTGCTCGAGGCGACGCGCCGCTTCGACGCCTGGGATCCGGGCACCGCCGCCGGCCTCGCTCTCGGCCCTGCCGACTTCGCCGCCGCGTACCGGGTCCTTCCGGCCGCGGGACGCCGGGCCCTCGCCCTCGCCGCGAAGCGCATCTCGGCCTTCCACCGCCGGGAGACGGACAGCGAGGTCCGCGCCTACCGCGACGGGACCGGCGCGACGCTCGCGCAGGTGGTCCGGCCGCTGGCGCGCGTCGGGCTGTACGTCCCCGGCGGCACGGCGCGCTACCCGTCGTCGGTGCTCATGACCGCGATCCCGGCCAGGGTGGCGGGGGTGCGCGAGGTGGTGGTGTGCTCGCCCGGCGTCCGCGGCACGGGGGAGATGGACGCCTGGACGCTCGCCGCCTGCCACGTCGCGCGCGTGTCCCGCCTCTTCAGGGTGGGGGGCGCGCAGGCGGTCGCGGCGCTGGCGTACGGCACGGCGACGGTGCCGGCGGTGGACAAGATCTGCGGCCCCGGCAACGCCTACGTCGCGGCGGCGAAGCGGCTCGTCTTCGGCCAGGTCGACATCGACATGATCGCCGGGCCGAGCGAGATCCTGGTCCTCGCCGACGCGGCGGCCGACCCCGCGGAGGTGGCGAGCGACCTCCTCGCCCAGGCCGAGCACGACGTGCGGGCCGTGGCGGTGCTGGTGACCCCCTCGGCCGAGCTTTCGCGCGCGGCGCAGGCGGAGGCGGAGAGGCAGCTCGCCCGGTTGCCGCGCCGCGAGATCGCCGGCGCGTCGCTGCGCGACCGCGGGGCCGCCGTGGTGACGCGCGACCTCGCCGAGGCGGTCCGGCTGGCGGACGAGTTCGCGCCCGAGCACCTGGCGCTGCATACCCGCAGCGCACCGGCGCTGGTGAAGCGCATCGCCCGTGCCGGCGCCGTGTTCGTCGGCCGCTCCACGCCGGAGGCGGTGGGGGACTACCTGGCCGGCCCGAGCCACGTGCTGCCCACCGCCGGCACCGCGCGGTTCGCCTCGCCGCTCTCGGTCGCGACCTTCCGGCGCCGGATGAGCGTGCTGGAGCTCTCGCCGCGCGCCCTCGCGACGGTGGCGCCGGCGGTGGAGGCGCTCGCGACCGCGGAGGGGCTGCAGGGGCACTGGCGGGCGGTGCAGGTGCGGGTGGAGAAGGTCGCGGCGAGCGAGAAGAAGGTGGGCGCGCGCGCGGCACGCCGGGGGGCGCGCCCCTCGCCCGCGCGCCGGCGGCGGCGCTACGCCCGGGGCGAACGGACATGACCAAGGCGACGGCGAGGGCCGCGCGCGCGGCACGGATCGCGCGGAAGACGAAGGAGACCGACGTCGCCGTGGACCTCCGGCTCTCGCCGGGAGCGGCCCGCGTCGCCACGGGCGTCCCCTTCTTCGACCACATGCTCGAGCAGCTCTCGAAGCACGGCGGCATGGCGCTCGCCGTGAAGGCCGCGGGTGACCTGCAGGTGGACGCCCACCACACCGTCGAGGACGTGGGCATCGCCATCGGCGAGGCCCTCCGCCAGGCGACCGCCGACAAGGCGGGGCTGGCGCGCTACGGCCACGCGGTGGTGCCGCTCGACGAGGCGCTGGTCGAGGCGGTGGTGGACCTCTCCGGCCGGCCGCACCTGACCTGGAACGCGAAGCTGCCCTCGGGGAAGAAGTTCATCGGCGCCTACGACGTGGACCTCACCCAGGACTTCTTCCAGGCGCTCGTGAACCACGCGCACATCTGCGTCCACGTGAACGTCCGCTACGGGCGGAACCTGCACCACGTCGTCGAGGCCATCTTCAAGGCGACCGCCCGGGCGCTGCGCGCCGCGACGCGGGTGGAGGGCACCGCGCTCCCGTCGACGAAGGGAGTGTTGTGAGCGCGCCCGGCACCATCGCCCTCGTCGACTACGGCGCGGGCAACCTCCGCTCCGTCGAGAACGCCTGCCGCGAGGTGGGCGCCCGGGTCGTCGTCACGCACGATCCCGACGCCGTCCGCCGCGCCGATCGGGTGGTGGTGCCGGGCCAGGGCTCGATGCCGGCCTGCGCCGAGGCCATGCGCCGCAGCGGCGTCGAGGGCGCCATCCGCGAGGCGATCGGGCGCGGTACGCCGGTGCTGGGCATCTGCGTGGGGCTGCAGATCCTGTTCGAGGACGGCGAGGAGGCGGGCGGCGCGAGGGGGCTCGGGATCCTGCCCGGCACCGTCGCGAAGCTCCCCGCCGGCGTGAAGCTGCCCCACATCGGCTGGTCGCAGGTCCACGCCGTGGGCGAGCCGCACCCGCTCTTCGACGGGATGGACGGGCAGTTCGTCTACTTCGCGCACTCCTTCGCCGCGCCCGCGGCGGCGCCGGGCGTGCGCCTGGTGGCGCGCCACGGCGCGGAGTACTGCGCCGGGCTGGCGCGCGACAACCTCCACGCCGTCCAGTTCCACCCGGAGAAGAGCCAGCGCGTGGGGCTGGGGCTCCTGAAACGGTTCGTGGCGCTGTGATCGTCATCCCCGCCATCGACGTCATCGGCGGCCAGGTCGTCCGGCTGGAGCGCGGCGACTACGCGACGCCCAAGGTCTACTCGCGCCACCCCGAGGAGAAGGCGGCCGAGTTCGTCCGGGCCGGCGCGGCGCTCGTCCACGTCGTCGACCTCGACGGCGCCAAGGCCGGCTGGCCGGTGAACCTCGACGCGGTCCGCGCCATCTGCCAGGTCCCCGGGATCGAGGTCGAGCTGGGCGGGGGACTGCGCACCCTCCTCGACGTGGAGAAGGTGCTCGGGCTCGGCGTCCGCTACGCGGTGCTCGGGACCGCCGCCGTGGAGCGGCTCGGGCTGGTGGAGGAGGCCTGCCGGCGGTTCCCGGGGAGGATCCGCTGCGGGATCGACGCCCGGAACGGGGAGGTCAAGATCGCCGGGTGGCTGCAGGGCACCGGCCTCCCCGCGGTCGAGGTGGCCCGCCGCGTGAAGGGCGCCGGCGTCGCGCTGGTGGAGTACACCGACGTGGCGCGCGACGGCATGTTCACGGGCGTGGACGCGGACGGGGCGGCGGCCCTGCAGCGCGCGGCCGGGGTGCAGGTGGTGGCGTCGGGCGGGGTCGCGAGCCTCGCCGATGTCGAGGCTTGCCGCATCGCCGGGCTCGCCGGGGTGATCGTGGGGAAGGCGATCTACGAGGGGCGGATCCGGGTGGAGGACGCCGTGGGCGCCGCCGCCGGGCCCGCCGCGGGGTGAGGGAGGACGAGAGAGCCATGCCCGCGAAGCGCATCATCCCCTGCCTCGACGTGAAGGACGGCCGCGTCGTGAAGGGCGTGAACTTCATGAACCTGCGCGACGCCGGCGACCCGGTCGAGGCCGCGGCTCGCTACGACGCCCAGGGCGCCGACGAGGTGACCTACCTCGACATCGCCGCCACCCAGGAGAACCGCGGTACGCTCGTCGACCTCGTCTCGCGCACCGCGGCGCGCGTCTTCGCGCCGCTCACCGTGGGCGGGGGGGTGCGGAGCGAGGAGGACTTCGTGGCCCTCCTCCACGCCGGGGCCGACAAGGTCAGCGTCAACTCCGCGGCGGTGAAGGACCCCGGGCTGGTGGACCGGCTCAGCGCCATCGCCGGCGCCCAGGCGCTCGTGGTCGCCGTGGACGTGAAGCGGCGGCCGAGGGGGAGCGGGCCCCAGGAGTGGGAGGTCCACGTCGCGGGCGGCACCAAGCCGACGGGCGTCGAGGGGCTCGCCTGGTGCCGCGAGGTGGCCCGGCGCGGCGCGGGCGAGATCCTGCTCACCTCCATGGACCGGGACGGCACCCGCGCCGGCTACGACCTGGAGCTGCTGGAGAAGGTGTGCGGATCGGTGACGGTCCCGGTGATCGCCTCGGGCGGCGTGGGGACGCTGGAGCACCTCGCCGAGGGGCTCCGGTTCGCCGACGCCGCGCTGGCCGCCAGCATCTTCCACGACGGGCAGCACACCGTGCAGGAGGCGAAGGAGTTCCTGCGGGCGCGGGGGATCGAGGTGCGGCCGTGACCCCGCCTTTCGGACGTGAGGAGCCCACATGGCAGACGAGCGCTTCCTAGCCCAGCTCTGGGCCACCATCGAGTCGCGCAAGGCGGACGAGTCGGCGAAGCAGAGCTACACGCGGGAGCTCCTCGCGAGCCCGCCCCGGATCCGGCGGAAGATCATCGAGGAAGCCTACGAGGTCAACGAGGCGCACCAGGCCCTCCTCGACGGCAAGGACACCAAGGACCACCTGGCGCACGAGGCGGCGGACTTGATGTACCACCTGTTCGTCCTGATCGCGTCGGCGGACGTCACGCCGGCCGAGGTCTACGCGGTGCTGGAGCACCGCCACCCGCCGCAGCCGAAGCCCTGATGGCCGAAACCCTTGACAGGGGTGGGGTTTTCGTCTACTCAACGCCCCGCAACGGCGCGTAGAGCCGGGCGCTCAACTGCGTCCGGCTCGTTTGCGTTTGAGCCGAACGCGTATTCCAACCACCGCAGCAGCGACAGGAAGCCGAGGCCCGAATGACCGGAGTGCGTGTGAAGGACGGCGAGTCCTTCGAGAACGCCATGAAGCGCTTCAAGAAGCAGTGCGAGAAGGCCGGGATCCTCTCGGAGATCCGCAAGCGCGAGCACTACGAGAAGCCCAGCGTGAAGCGCAAGAAGAAGGCCCTCGCCGCCAAGAAGCGCGCGCTCAAGAAGATGCGGAAGGGCTTCTAGGGAGGCGGACGATGGGGCTCAAGGAGCAGCTCGACGCGGAGCTGAAGACCGCGATGAAGGAACGGAACCAGCTCAAGCTGGACGTCGTCCGCGGCCTGAAGAGCGCCATCAAGTACCGCGAGATCGAGATCATGAAGCCCCTCGACGACGCGGCCATCCTCGGCGTCGTCGCCGGGGAGATCAAGCGCCGCAAGGACTCCGTCGAGCAGTACCGCGCCGGCAACCGCCAGGATCTGGTGGACAAGGAGGAGGCGGAGATCAAGATCCTCCAGGGCTGGCTCCCGGCCCAGCTGGGCGAGGCCGAGCTGCGCGCCAAGGTCGACGCCGCCATCGCCGCGGCGGACGCCAAGGGCCCGAAGGACATGGGCGCGGTGATGAAGGCGCTCATGCCGGAGGTGCAGGGGCGCGCCGACGGCAAGGCGGTGAGCGAGCTGGTCAAGGCACGCCTCTCGGGCAAGTGAGCCGGGCGGCGGCGTCCGGCGGCGCGCCGGGCGGAGCGGAGGTGGTCTCCTGATCCCGGACGAGGTCATCGAGGAGATCCGGGAGCGCGTCGACGTCGTGGCGGTGATCGGCCGCCACATGGAGCTCAAGAGATCGGGCAGGACGTGGAAGGGCTGCTGCCCGTTCCACGGTGAGAGAACACCGTCCTTCCACGTGTACACCGAGGACAAGCACTTCAAGTGCTACGGGTGCGGGGAGCACGGAGACGTCTTCAAGTTCCTGCAGAAGCTGCAGGGGAAGGAGTTTCCCGAGGTGGTCCGGGAGCTCGCGGCCGAGGTCGGCGTCCAGATCCCAGAGCTCGGTGAGGACGAGTCGGCCGAGGCGAAGCGGCGGCGCAAGGAGAGGAACGAGCTCCTCGCCGCCTGCGACGCCGCCGCCCGCTACTGGGCGGCGCGTCTGGCGAGCCGCTTCGGCGCGTCCGCGCGCGGCTACCTCGAGGAGCGCGGCGTGACCGAGGAGTCGATCCAGGGCTTCCGGCTCGGCGTGGCGTCCCCGGAGTGGAACGACGTCGAGCGCCGCCTGGAGGAGAAGGGCGTCGGCGCCGCCGCGGCGCGCAAGGCGGGGCTCCTGGTCGAGAAGGACGGGGGCGGCGGGTACGACCGGTTCCGCAACCGGCTCATGTTCCCCATCGCCTCGATGGACGGCCACGTCATCGGGTTCGGCGGCCGCGCGCTCGGCGAGGAGAAGGGCGCGAAGTACATCAACACCCCGGAGACGCTCCTCTACAAGAAGTCGAAGGTGCTCTACGGCCTCGACCGCGCCCGCGAGACCATCCGCCGCACGCGCGCCGCGGTGCTGGTGGAGGGGTACTTCGACGTGATCGGCCTCCACCAGGCGGGCGCCACCCACGCGGTCGCCGTGTGCGGGACGGCCCTCACCCCCGAGCACGTCGAGCTCCTGAAGCGGCTCGACTGCCGCGAGGTCACCATCCTCTTCGACGGCGACGTGGCGGGCCTCGCCGCCCCGGCGAAGGCGGCCGCGGCGCTCCTGCCCTCCGGCCTCACCGGCAAGGTGGCGCTGCTCCCCTCGGAGGGCGGCAAGACCGACCCCGACGACTTCGCCCGCGCCCACGGCCGCGCCGGCGTGGAGAAGCTCCTCGCCGCCGCGACGCCGCTCTCGGAGTTCCTCATCGATCGCGCCGTCGAGCGGGCCTGCGGCCCGCGCGGCAGGGACGCCGCGCTCGAGGCGAAGCTCGCGGCGGTCCGCGACCTCACGCCCTTCGTGCGCATGATGCCCGACGGCCTCGGCCGCTCGGTGTTCGAGGACGCCGTGGCGCGGCGCCTCGACCTCGACCCCGGCGCCCTGCGCGCGGCGCTGGAGGGTGCTCCGCCCGCCCGCCGCGCCCCCGGGCAGGCGGGCGCCCGGACCGTCGCGGGGACGCGGGCCGGCACCCCCGCGCGGGTGAAGGTCCTCCTGCCGGGGCCCGCCGCCGACGCGCTCGGGATCCTGGCCGCGTATCCCGACCTCGCCCCCGCGGCGGACGAGGAGGGGCTCCCGCAGCTCCTCCCCGCCGGGCCGCTTGCCGACGTCGCCCGCGACCTCATCGGGGGCCGGATCGGGACCGACGAGGCGCTCGCCCGGCTGGCCGGCGCGGTAGACGAGCCGGGCTTCCGCCGGCTGCGCGATCTCGCCGGCCCCGGCCGCCCCGACCGCGCGCAGGCCGAGCGCGAGCTGCGGCGCGCCGCCGTGAAGGCGACGATCGAGGCGGTGAGGGCCGAGCAGGATCGGCTCCTCGCCCTCATCGCGAGGAAGGGCGCGCCGGTCCCCGAGGACCTCCAGATCTCGGCGCAGGTGGCGGCCCGGCGCCGGGCCGATCTGGACAGGCGCCTGCGTTCCCTGGAGCGTGCCGGATGAAAGGGCGCCTCCGGAGCATTCTTGACAAGTTGACCGGGCTCGCCCGCCCGGGCGCCGTTAATCAAGACCCCCACCGCACCGCCCCGAAGAAGTCCAAGGAGTCGAGCGAGATGAGCACGTCCAAGGCCCGCGCCAAGAGAGCGGCGACCCGCAAGGCCACCAAGGCGAAGGCCACGCGCCCGTCGAAGGAAGAGAAGAAGAAGGCGCTCCGCGTCACCAAGACCGCGGCCGCCGCCAGGTCCGCCCGGACCGCGGGGAAGCCCGCCGCGAAGGACGAGAAGCGCGAGCGGTCCGAGAAGCGGAAGTCGGCGGCCGCCGCCCACGGCGAGAAGGTGAAGGAGCCGAAGGGCGCGAAGCGCGAGGACGGCGACGGCGAGGAGGAGGAGGCCGACGAGGTCGAGGCCGAGGCCGCCGAGACGGACGAGCTCGACGAGGACCTGCCGGCGCTCGGCGAGCTGTCCGAGCGCTCCGAGGCGGTGAAGGGGCTCATCGAGCGCGGCCGCGAGAAGGGCTTCCTCACCTACGACGAGGTGAACGACGCCCTGCCGTCGGACATCGGCGCCGACCAGATCGACGACGTCATGTCCATGTTCGGCGAGCACGACATCGAGGTCGTGGACGCCGACAAGAAGATGAAGCTCCCCGAGAAGCCGCCCGAGCCGGAGGCGAAGGCGGACGAGGAGGAGAAGGAGGAGGAGGAGGACGCCGGCTACGGCAAGTCCAACGACCCGGTCCGCATGTACCTGCGGAAGATGGGGTCGGTCTCCCTCCTCACCCGCGAGGGCGAGGTCGAGATCGCCAAGCGCATCGAGCAGGGCGAGAAGGAGGTCCTCGCCGCCGTGCTCGGGTCGTCCATCGCCATCAAGGAGATCTCCGACCTGGGGGAGCGGCTCCGCAAGGGCAAGATCCGCGTCCGCGAGATCATCAAGGACGCCGGCGACGAGAGCGCGCAGGAGTCGGAGGAGGCGGAGGAGGTCGAGGAGGTCGAGGAGGCGGCCGCTCCGGAGGTCGCGGAGGGGGCGGAGGGCGCGGACGGCGCCGCCGCGGAGCCGGGCGAGCCGGAGAAGCCACGGATCCCGAAGGAGGAGGAGCGCAAGGTCGAGCTGGTCCTCAAGAACATCGACCGGATCCGCAAGCTGGAGCGCGACGTCGCCAAGGTGCGCGAGACCCTCGCCACCAAGCGCATGTCCGAGCCCAAGCGCAAGGAGCTGCGCGCCGAGATCAAGACCATCGAGGCGCAGATGATGGAGAACCTCGAGGCCATCCAGCTCAACAAGAAGCAGATCGACCGGATCGTGGTGAAGCTCAAGGGCTTCATCAAGCGGGTGGAGGAGGCGGAGCGCGAGCTCATCGACTGCGAGCGGCGCACCGGCATCCCGGTCCGCGAGCTGAAGCGGTTGCTGCGCGAGGCCCGCAACGACGAGGCGGCGCGGCGCAAGGTGGCGAAGAAGATCGGCGGGCGGCTGGAGGACGTGGAGGAGCTCGATCGCACGGTCCGGACCGCCATCCGCAAGATCCTGCGGGTCCAGGAGGAGGCGGAGGTCCCGGTCGAGGAGCTGCGGCGCACCTACCGCCAGATCTCCGACGGCGAGCGCCGGGCGGAGAAGGCCAAGACCGAGCTGGTGGAGGCGAACCTCCGCCTGGTGGTCTCCATCGCGAAGAAGTACACCAACCGCGGCCTCCAGTTCCTGGACCTCATCCAGGAGGGCAACATCGGCCTGATGAAGGCGGTGGACAAGTTCGAGTACAAGCGGGGCTACAAGTTCTCGACCTACGCCACCTGGTGGATCCGGCAGGCGATCACCCGCGCCATCGCCGACCAGGCGCGCACCATCCGCATCCCCGTCCACATGATCGAGACGATCAACAAGCTCATCCGCACCAGCCGCTACCTGGTGCAGGAGCTGGGGCGCGAGCCGACGCCCGAGGAGATCGCCGAGAAGATGGAGCTGCCGCTCGACAAGGTCCGCAAGGTCCTCAAGATCGCGAAGGAGCCGATCTCGCTGGAGACCCCCATCGGCGAGGAGGAGGACAGCCACCTCGGCGACTTCATCGAGGACAAGGCCATCGTCTCCCCGTCGGACGCGGTCATCAACATGAACCTGGCCGAGCAGACGCGGAAGGTGCTCGCCACGCTGACGCCGCGCGAGGAGAAGGTGCTCCGCATGCGCTTCGGCATCGGCGAGAAGAGCGACCACACCCTGGAGGAGGTGGGTCAGGACTTCGAGGTGACGCGCGAGCGCATCCGCCAGATCGAGGCGAAGGCGCTCCGCAAGCTGCGCCACCCCAGCCGCTCGAAGCGGCTCAAGAGCTTCGTGGAGAACTAGGGCGCAAACGTGATAGATGCCTGCCGGGTTCGCGGGCCCATAGCTTAACGGTCAAAGCTGTCGGCTCATAACCGATCGGATCCAGGTTCGAATCCTGGTGGGCCCAACGAGATGGCCGGCGCGGTGCCGGCCGACGGGTCGAAGGAGAGCGAGTTGGCGACGTTGCCGCTGCGTGACAAGCTGAAGGCGCTGGAGGAGCTCCAGCAGATCGACCTCGACCTGGGCGAGGTCCGGACCGCGCTCGGGGAGGTCCCGGCCCGCCGCGCGTCCGTCGAGGCGAAGGTCATCGAGGCGCGACGGGCCTACGACGACGAACGGGCGCGCATCGAGGGGAACGAGCGCGAGCGGCGCCAGCTCGACCAGCTCCTCTCCATGGAGCGCGACAAGGTGAAGAAGTGGGAGGGCCGGCTCGGCGAGATCAAGACGCCGCGCGAGTACGCCGCGCTGTCCCGCGAGATCGACATCGCCAAGAAGGCGAACGACACCCAGTCCGAGCAGATCCGGGAGCTGGCGACGCAGGCGGCGGAGATCCGCAAGGGCCTCGAGTCCCGCGAGGAGGCGCTCGCCGAGCGCGAGGAGGCCGCCCAGACCGAGACGAAGGGGCTCGACGCGCGCACCGCCGAGCTGACCGAGAAGATCCGCACCCTGGAGACCCGCCGCGCCGACGCCGCGAAGCGGGTCGACCCGGGCCTGCTCGCGAAGTACGAGAACATCAAGCGCCGCCGGGCCGGGATCGCGGTCGCGCCGGTGGTGGGGATGACCTGCCGCGGCTGCCACCGCAACATCCCCCCGCAGCTCGCCATCGTGCTGCAGCGGGCGGACTCGATCGAGACCTGCCCGAACTGTCACCGCATCATCTACTCGGCCGAGGCGGTCAACCCGCCCGCGCCGTCGCCGGCCTGACGCGCCGGCCCGCTCCGTGGCGAAGCCCGTCCTCGTCGAGCTCCTCAGGTTCATCGCGGCCAACGAGGAGCTGCCGCGCGCGCTGGGGCGCTACCCGGGCCACACCCGCGACACCATCGGCAAGCTCCTCGCGGCCGCGGCCGACCGGCTGGAGGCGCAGGACGCCGAGCGCGAGGCGGCGGTAGCCGGAGCGGGCTCGAAGGGGATCAAGGTCCGCCGCTCGGGCGAGCTGGAGAAGGGCGCGCAGCGCGCCGCCGCGGAGCTGGACGAGGCGATGTCGCTCTCGAAGGCGGAGCAGGAGCGGCGCCGGAAGGAGCGCGCCGCGGACGCCGACCGGGCCCGCGCCGAGGCGGCCGCCGCCGCGACCGCCCGCCCCCCGCGCACCCGGCTCTTCTCCGACGGCGCCGCCCGCGGCAACCCGGGCCCGGCCGGCGCCGGCGCGGTGATCGTGAGCCCCGACGGCCACGTCGTCGCCAAGGTCGGCAAGTTCCTGGGGGAGTCGACCAACAACGTGGCCGAGTACATGGGGCTCATCCTCGGCCTCAAGCGCGCGCGGGCCATGGGGATCAAGCAGCTCGAGGTCCTCTCCGACTCCGAGCTCCTCGTCCGCCAGCTCAAGGGCGAGTACCAGGTGAAGGCCGACCACCTGAAGCCGCTCCACTCCGAGGCGGAGGCGCTCCTGCGCGGCTTCCCGGAGGTGGAGATCCGCCACATCCCGCGCGAGGAGAACGCGCAGGCGGACGCGATGTCGAACCGGGCGATCGACGAGCGGCTGTAGCGCGGATCACAGCGCCGACTTGTGCTGCGGCGCGTTCCGGATGGCGGCCGCGGCGTCGGCGGCCTTCTCGGCCTTGAGCTTCTTCATCCGCTTGCGGATCAGCTCGCGCTTCAGGCTGGAGAGGTGGTCCACGAAGAGGACGCCCTGGAGGTGGTCCGTCTCGTGTTGCAGCGCGATGGCCAGGAGCCCCTCGGCCGCGATCTCGAACGGCTTCCCCGAGCGGTCGAGCGCGCGGACCCAGACCTTCTCGGCGCGGTCGGACACCTCCTCCGCCTCGCCGGGGACCGACAGGCACCCCTCGGTGTACGAGGTGAGCCCCTCCGTCCGGACGATCTCGGGGTTCACGAGGTGGATGAGCTTCTGCCCCTCCTGCCGCGGCGAGGTGTCGATGACGATGAGCCGCTTGCCCTCCGCGACCTGCGGGGCCGCCAGGCCCACGCCATCGGCGGCGTACATGGTCTCCGCCAGGTCGTCGAGGAGGCGGCGGACGTCGTCGTCGACGCGATCGACCGGCTTCGCGACCTCCTTCAGGATCGGATCGGGCCAGATGATGATTTCGCGGACCATGCTCGGATTCACGTCCTGGACGGTGTCTATTTAATGCTCCGGGGCGCCGGGCGCACGCCGTCGGTCTACCCGCCGAGCCCCTGCAGATATTCGCCGCGGAGCCGGTCGTCCGCCAGGACGTCGCGGGCGTCGCGGACGACCGCACCGATCTCGTCGAGCTTCTCGGCGAGGCCGTCCTCCTGGAACCCGGCGTACCGGTGCGGAGCGAACTCGGCGAGCAGGCGGTCGGCGGCCTCGCGGACCTCGTGCGGGGTGCAGAGCCGGCCCACGCCGAGGATGGTGAAGTAGTCCGAGCGGCGCGCCTGATCGAGCTTCTCGCGCACCCGGGCGAGGTCGATGGCGGCGGCGGCCGCGCTGGCCGGCTTCCCGGCGCCGAGGACCTTGACGGACAGCGCGCCGACCAGGACCAGCGCCGCCAGGACCTGCCGCGTGGTGAGCGGGTCGAGGGGGCTGTCCTGGACGATCTCGCCGAGCGTGCGGAGCCCGTCGGCCAGGGCGACCACCCGCGTCTCCTCGGGCGCCAGCGCCAGCTCCGCGGCGGACGGCCCGCCCACGGCGGGACCGACCAGCGTCCCGGAGCCGCCCAGGACGGCGTCCACCCGCGGCGCGAGCCAGCGGCGGCGCACGCCCTCGACGGCGAGCGCGAGCGCCCCGCGGTCCAGCGGCGTCCGCTCGTCGGGCGGAACCTCGGCGGAGGCCCAGCGGAAGCGCGCCTCGTCCTCGCCGAAGACGCCGAAGACCACCTCCTCCGCGCGGCGGCGGACCAGCGCGGGCAGCTCGGTCGGCTTCAGGAAGCCGCGCTCCAGGAGGAGCACCGCGGCGCGCCGGGTGGTGAGCGTCGCGGCGGCCGCGGCGACCGTGCGGTGCTGGTCGCGCGTCACGAGCGACAGGCGCAGCGCCACCTCCTCCACGCGCTCCTCGGGCGCGTTGCTGGTCGCGCCCACCACCCGACCCTCCTCGAAGTAGAGCGAGCGCGCGAAGGCGCCGTTGAAGTCGAGGCGCCCGCCCAGGCGGGCGCGCGCGGCCACGGTGAGGAGGCGCGGCGCGGGGAGGTCGGCCAGCGTCCCCGCGCGCAGCTCCGGCGGCGGCGCGACCATGGGGGTCGCCGCCGGGGGGGAGGGCGCCGCCGGCGACGGTCGCGCGCCCGGCGCCACCGCGGGGAGCGTGCCGGGCAGCGGCGTCATCGCCGGCTCGAGCCAGGCTGGCCGGTCGAACCCGGTGGCCGCGGCGGTCCGGCGGTCCTCGCGGAGCGCGTGGATGCGCCGCCGCAGCGCCTCCTCCTCGGCGGAGGGCGGCACCGGATGGGCGAGCGCGCTCCGTTCCGCGGCGAGGTGGCCCGCCTCCTGCGCCAGCCGCGCCAGCTCCGCCTCGGCGTCGGCGCGCCGGCGCGCCTCCTCGTCGCTCCGGCGCCGCAGCGCGTCCATCTCGGAGCGGGCGCTGTCGATGGCAGCGCGGAGCTGGACCTCGGTGTCCTCCTCGCGGCGCCGCGACTCGTCCTCGGCGATGCGCCGCAGCTCCTCGTTCGCCTTCTCCTCGACGGCGGCCTGCTCGATCATGCTGGCGAGGCGGGCCTCGTGATCGCGCTGCTGCGACGCGAGCTGGTCCCGGAGCCGCTGGACCTCGCCCTCCAGCTCCGCCCGGGCGCTCGACTCCAGGCGGGCGCGATCCTCGGCGGCGGTGGCGCGCAGCGCCGCCTCGGTCCGGCGCTGGGCCTCCGTCTTCCGGCTCGCCTCCGCCTGCGTGCGCAGCCGCTCCTCGGCGCGCGCCTTCTCCTCCGCCTCGGCGGCGCGGCGGGCCTCCTCCTCGGCGTGGCGGCGCTCGCCGTCGGCCCGCACCCGCTCCTCCTCGGCGTGGCGGCGCTCCTCGTCCGCCCGCAGGCGCTCCTCCTCGGCGCGCCGGCGCTCCTCCTCCGCACGCCGCGCGGCGTCGGCGCGGCGCTCGGCCTCGGTCTCCCGCTTCGCCTCGGCGTCGGCCCTGGCGCGCTCCCCGGCGCGCGCCTTCTCCTCGGCCGCCCTGGCGCGGCGCACGCCGTCGATGGCCACCTGCTCGGCCTCGGCGCGCTGCGCCGCCTCGCTGCGGGCGCGGTCGGCGAGGGCGCGGACCTTCTTGTCCGCGGCGGCGCGCTCCACCTGCTCGGCGCGCTTGAGCAGGTCGTCGAGGCCGCTCCCCGCCTCATCCAGCTCGATGGTCACCCCGCCGGACGGCGCGCCGGGAGCGGGCTCGGCGGCGCGGTCCGCGCCGGCCCCCGGGGCCGGCGCCTTGCGCAGCTCGGCGGCGCGCGCGCGGAGCGCGTCGGCCGCGGCCTTGCGCTCCGGGTCGGCGGCGGGCGGTTCCGCGGCCGGCTTGCCGGCGCGGGGCACCGGCGCGATGCGCGCCACCGGGGCGGGGGGGATCGCCTTCGTCTCGGGGGCCTGCTGGAGGAGCGCCGCGACCTGCTCGTCCAGCTGCCCCGGATCGACGGGCCGCGGGAGCTGGACGGCCGTGGAAGGCGCGGCGCTCGACTCGCCGAGGAGGACGATGGGGATGCGACCCGTGGCCCCGTCGGCTGCCAGGCGCTGGGCGAGCGCGAGCCCCTCGCCGCCCTCGCAGGTCGTGCTGACGAGGAGGAGGTCGGGAGCGGCCTTGCCGATCGCCACCAGCGCGTCCCGAGCGTTGGTCGCGAGCACCGGCTGGTGGCCCGCGCGCGTGAGCACGCGCTTCACGGCCGAGATTTCGGCGATGTCGTCGTCGACGAGGAGGATGCGGCGCGGCACCGCCGCCGATGATGGCACAGCCCCGGCGGGGGGCCAAGCAGGCGTCCGCCGGGCATTTTTCGGCCGGAATCTGGATCCTCCCGGGCCGGGCGGCTCGCCGCGGGGCGGCTCGCCCCGCCGCCGTGGCGGAGCCCGTTCGACCCGAGGGACCGCGGCAGCGAGCCGATCGGGCGGTCTCCGCCCGAGCTCGTCCCTGGCTCATCGAGCCTGCTCTGCCGGCGCGTAGACCGGCACGAGGAAGGTGGAGGCCCAGTCCATGCCGGGAGCCTCCCCGGCCACGGAGAGCTCCCAGTAGCGCGGCGGCGTCGCCGAGAGGTCGGTGCCGAAGCGGGGGTCCGCGGGCAGGTCGAAGGACAGCGCGAGCCCGCCGCCCGCGAGATCCGTCGCCGGCACCGAGCGATCGTCCGCCCAGAGCTGCCAGCGTACGACCGAGATGGTCGTGTCCCCGTCCCGCTTCGACCGCTCGATCCGCTCCTCGACGCAGCGGAGCGTGACCCCGAGCTCGCGCAGCCGGCGCGCGTGGCGCGGGGAGGCGAGCCGGACGTCCGCGGTCTCGCCCAGCAGGAAAGGGAAGCGGCCGAAGTGGAGATACCCGGGGCCGTACTCGAGGCGGCGCGCCAGGAGGCGCAGGGCCTGGCCGAGGACGAAGATCAGGGCCAGGCCGAAGAACGCGACCACGCCGCGCAGGATCCAGACCGGGCGCCCCTCCCGCGCCGGGTCCAGGTGGAAGGCGAGGTAGGCGAAGACGGAGAGGAAAGTCCCCATCCCGGCGAAGGCGACGAAGGCGCCGCGGGCCTGGCGGCCGGCGTCGCCGCCGATCCCGCGCCGGTCCCAGGCGAAGTCGGCGCGCCAGGGCTCGGCGCGATGGAGCGCGAGGAGCCTCACCCTGCGCCGCGCGCGCCAGACCGGGCGCAGCGCGCTGACGATGAAGGTTGCCCCGCCCGCGAAGAAGACGGCGCCGATCGCCGCGAGCCATTCCCTCGGGGCCTCGTTCCCCGGCCGCACGCGGGGAGCGAGGACCAGGGCGATCAGCGCCCCCACCCCGACGAAGGGGAGGCCGAAGAGGACCCCCTTCCACCCGGGGAGCGGGAACTCGACGCGCGGCCTCCGCCAGGTCTCCGGGAGCGGGCGCGGGGTCGGGTCGATCACACCCGCAGCATATCCCGGCCGGCGGGCGGCCCCACGGACCCCGGCGGCATCGAGGGCGGCCCCGGGTCAGAGCATCGAGTGCGGGTCCATGTCGAACCGGATGGCGGCCCCTCCCGGCGGCCGCCGCGCCACCGGCGCGAGCGCGCGGTGGACCGCGCGGAGCGCCGCCGCGGTCCGGGCCCTGAACAGCACGTGCCAGCGGGATCGGCCCCGGATCCGCTCGATGGCGGCGGGCGCCGGACCGATCATGGCGACGCCGCGGAGCGCGGGCCGGGCCGCGCGCGCCAGCTCCTCCGCGCAGCGCCGCGCGGCCGCGTCGGAGCCCTCGACGCGCGCCGCCATCATCCGCGCGAACGGCGGATACCCGAGCGCCTCGCGGCGGGCCAGCTCGCCCTCGGCGAACGCCGCGTAGTCGTGGGCCACGGCGCAGGCGACCGCCGGCGTCGCCGGGTTGAAGGTCTGGATCAGCACCCGGCCCCCCTCGGCGCCGCGGCCGGCGCGTCCGGCCACCTGGGTGAGGAGCTGGAAGGTACGCTCCGCGGCGCGGAAGTCGGGCAGGGCGAGCGCGGTGTCGGCGAGCACGACCCCCACCAGCGTGACGCCGGGGAAGTCGTGGCCCTTGGTGACCATCTGCGTGCCCACCAGCACGTCCACCTCGCGCCGGGCGAAGCGGGCCAGCAGCCCGGCGGTCGCGTCGGCGGACGACACCGCGTCGCGGTCGAGCCGCTCGACGCGGGCCTGCGGGAGGAGCTCGCGGACCGCGTCCTCCACCTGCTCGGTGCCGACGCCCACGCCGTTGCGCACGCCGCCGCAGGCTGGGCAGGGCGCCCCCACCGGCTCGGTCCGGCCGCAGTAGTGGCAGAGGAGGACACCGCGCCGCGCGTGGTGCGTGAGGGCCACCGAGCACTCGGTGCAGCGGGCCTCGGCGCCGCAGGCCTCGCAGATCATCACCGTCTGGTAGCCCCGGCGGTTGAGGAAGAGGATCGCCTGCTGCCCCGCCGCGACCGTCTCGCCGAGCGCGCCGGCGAGGCGCGGCGAGAGCAGGCCGGGCGGCGCCCGCCGGCCGCCGGTCGGGCGCGTCCGGCGCAGGTCCACGAGCTCGACACCGGGCAGCGGCCGGTCGTCCACGCGCACGGGCAGATCGAGCTTCCGGTAGCGCCCGCGCCGGGCGTTGTCGAGCGTCTCCAGCGAGGGCGTGGCGGAGCCGAGGATCACCACCGCGTCCTCGATCTTGCCGCGGACCACCGCCAGGTCCCGCGCGTGGTAAGGCGGGCCGTCCTCCTGCTTGAAGCTGCCGTCGTGCTCCTCGTCCACGACCAGCACGGCGAGGTCCTGCACCGGCGCGAACACCGCGCTCCGCACCCCGACGCAGATGCGCGCCTCGCCGCGGCGGAGGCGGAGCCACTCGGCATGCCGCTCGGCGGCCGAGAGGCCGCTGTGGAGGAGCGCCACGTCGTCGCCGAAGCGCGCGCGGAACCGGCCGGAGAGCTGGGGCGTGAGCGCGATCTCGGGGACGAGGACGAGCGCCCCCTGGCCCGCGCTCCGGGCGCGGGCGATGGCCCGCAGGTAGACCTCGGTCTTCCCCGAGCCGGTCACGCCGTGGAGCAGGAAGGGCGCGAACGAGCCGAAGGCGGCGGTGATCGCCGCGAGCGCGTCCGCCTGGGCCGGGGTGAGCACGTGCTCGGGCGCCTCGCCCTCGAGGACCCCCCGGGTGGCGATCGGGGTCTCGTCGGAGAGCGCCACCAGCCCGCGCCGCGCCAGCGCGACCAGGGCGGGACGGCCGTGCGGGAAGGCGGCGCGCAGCTCCTCCACCGGGATCCGGCCCCGCGCCAGCAGGTACTCGAGCACCGCCCGCTGCGCGTGCGCGCGCCCGAGCGCCGGCAGCGCCTCGGCGGCGGCCGCCGCGGGCGCCGCCCATTCCACCGCCCGCCGCCGCGGGGCGGCGGCGCCGCCGCGCGCGTTGAGGCCGGGCGGCAGCGCCGCGCGGAGCAGCTCGCCCGGCGGGACCAGGTAGTAGTCCTCCGCCCAGCGGATCAGCTCGATGAGCCTGGGCGTGAACGGCGGGAAGGCGTCGAGCACCTCCACCACGTCCCGCAGCTCGACCCCGCGCGGCGGCGCCGTCGGGAAGCCGACCACGTACCCGGTGGCGCGGGCGCTCCGGCCGAAGGGCACCGCCACGCGCTGGCCGAGCGACACCTCCGGCGCGATCGCGCCGGGCACGCGGTAGGTGTAGGTGCCGCGGACCGCGGCGGCGACGGCGACCTCGACGAGCACGGGTCGAGTCTAGCAGCCGCCTAGAACAGCGCGTCCGGCAGCTTGGGGTTGGCCGCGGCCTTCTCGGTGGTGAACCGGAGCCGCAGCGTGTCGCGATCCCAGACCTCGACGGCGCGGGGGAACCAGTCGCCGCCGATGGGCGACCCCCAGTCGAGCAGGCGCACGTCGAGGAGCGCGCCCGCCTCCGGGGCCTGGAGGCGGACCGGCTGGAAGCTCTCCTTGTCGAACCAGGCGAGCGGCCGGGCGTCGCGCGCGCGGCCGCCGATGACGTAGGCGATCCGGCCGTTGAACCTGCCCAGCTCCGCGTCGTCGAGCGCGACGCCGCGGCGCGAGAGCGCCTCGCCGTAGGCCTGATCCGCCTCCCCGGACGTCTGCACCGCGAGCAGGGCGCAGGTGGCGCGGACGAGCGCCACCGCCGCGGGGATCGCGTCGAGGCCCCGCCCGCCGACCTTGCCGTCGCGGACGGAGACGTAGGGCCGATCGGCCTCGGCGGCGTCGGGCGGGGCGACCTCCAGGCGGCAGCGCCCGGGCACCTTCACGTCGACGCGCGCGGGCAGCGCCACGCGGGCGCCGGCGGCGCGGATCCCGGCGGCCGCGGCGATCCGCGCGGCGGCGTCGCCCTCCGCCTGAAGCGTCCCGGTCACCTCCAGCGCGTCGAGCGACAGGTCCGCCCGCCTCGCGCCGGCGCGCTTCAGGATCGCGGGGACGGGGAGGACGTAGGCGAGCGCCGGGAGGGACAGCGCCAGCGCCACGGCCGCGGCCAGGCGGCGGCTCACGGTGGAAGCCCCCGCAGGAACTCGCGCAGCGGGGCCGCCAGGTCCGGACGCTTGAGCGCGAAGGAGATGTTGGCCTTCAGGTATCCGAAGCGATCGCCGGCGTCGTACCGGTCGCCCTCGAAGCGGTACCCGAGGAGCCCCTCCTCGCGCGCCAGGACCGCGAGCGCGTCGGTGAGCTGCAGCTCGCCGCCGACGCCCGGCTCCAGCCGCTCGAGGACCTGGAAGACGCGCGGCGGCAGGACGTACCGCCCGATGACGGCGAGCTGCGACGGAGGGTCCTGCTTCGGCTTCTCGACCAGCCGCTCGATGCGGAGCGTCCGGGCGTCGACCGGCCTGCCGGCGGCGACGCCGTACAGGTGCGTCTCCTCGCGCGGCACCTCCATGAGCGCGATGGTTCCGAGCCCGTGCCGCTCGTAGCAGTCGGCGAGCTGCCGGGTGGCGGGGACCGGCGCGTCGATGACGTCGTCGCCCAGCATCACCACGAACGGCTCGTCGCCGACGAGGCTCCTCGCGCAGAGCACGGCGTGCCCCAGGCCGAGCGGCTCCTGCTGCCGGACGGTGACGACGTTCGCCATCTGCGCGATGCGGCGCATCTCCTTTCGCAGCTCCGTCTTGCCGGTGCGCTCGAGGTGCGCCTCCAGCTCGGGCGCGATGTCGAAGTGGTCGACGATGGAGTCCTTGCCGCGCGCGCAGACGAGGATCACGTCGCGGACGCCCGCCGCCACCGCCTCCGCCACGATGTACTGGATGGTGGGGGTGTCCACGATGGGGAGCAGCTCCTTCGGGACCGCCTTGGTCGCGGGGAGGAAGCGCGTGCCCAGGCCCGCGGCAGGGATCACCGCCTTGCGGATCTTCGTCGTGGACATGCGCGGAATCTAGCCCGGAGGGAGGGCGCCTCCAAGCGCCTTCCCCGGCGCGGTCCCCGTTCGCCGGACCCCGCCACCGCGCGCCGGACCTCCGCCGCGGCGCGCGGGCTCCCGCTTCACCGCTCGATCAGCTCCGACGCGGTCTTGCAGGAGATGCAGAGCGTCGTCACCGGCCGGGCGCGCAGGCGCGCCGGGGCGATGGGCTTGCCGCACTTCTCGCACAGCCCGAAGGTGCCGTCCTCCAGCCGCTGCAGCGCGTGCTCGATCTTGGAGATGAGCCGCCGGTCGCGGTCCCGCAGCCGCAGCGACCAGTTGCGGTCGCTCTCGGCGGTGGCGCGGTCGTTCGGGTCCGGGATCTCCTCGCCCCCCTCGTCCACCATGCGGTGCACCTCCGCCTCGCCCTGGCCGACGAGCGCGGAGAGCTGCGCCTCGAGGAGGCTGCGGTACCGGGTCATCTCGCGCCTGCGCATGGGACCTCCCGAGCTGTCCCTCGACGCTAGCGCGATCACGGAAGGTGCCTCAAGCGACCTTGCCGGGGCGATGGGGCGGTGTATCCTCCACCGGTGACTCGACTCCGTGCCCTCGCCGCGGTCCTCCTGCTCGGTGGAACCGCGGCCGCCGCCGTGCCGCCGCCGGGCGGCATCCCGGACCTGGTGGGCCCGCGCTCGCTCGCGCTGGGCGCCAGCATCGGCATCGCCGGCAGCAACGACGGCATCTTCGTGAATGCCGCCTCGATGGCGGCTCGGAAGAGCTACTCGATCGAGGCGCTGTTCCTCGACGATCGCCGCGGCGCGTACGACGTGGGCCAGTACTACGGTGCGTCGGTGGTGGACTCGGTCTCCTCGCCGGTGACCGGCGGCGTCGCCTTCACGCGCGCCGGCAAGGGGCTCTACACCGGCAACCTGACCCACCTCGCCCTCGCGGCCGCCACCGTCGAGAAGCTTTACCTGGGCGTCACCGGGAAGTGGTACTCGCTGCACGGCCCGACCGACGTGGGCGTCGCCACCGCCGACGCCTCCCTGTTCTGGGAGGCGGGCGAGTACCTGTCCTTCGGAGCGGCCGGCTACAACCTGGTGCCGGTCTCGAACGACCTGGTCGCGCCGCTCGGCGCAGGGGTCGGGGTGTCCTTCGGCACCGACCAGCTCGCGCACGTGAGCGCCGAGTGGCGGGCGCAGTTCACCGGGGGCAAGACCTTCAACCGCTACGCGGTGGGGGCCGAGGTGCTCGTGTCGAGCATGTTCCCGCTGCGCGCGGGCTGGGCCAAGGACGAGGCGCTCGCGACGTCGTGGTGGTCCGCCGGCGCGGGGGTGGTGGTCCGCTCGGGCGTGGCGCTCGACGCGGCGTACCGCCAGTCGCTCGACACGTCCTCCGCGCGGACGTTCGGCATCTCGCTCAAGCTGTTCTTCCTGAACTAGCGGTCTCGGCCGGCCCCGGGGCGCAGCGCCGGCAGGACCACGGGCGCGCCGGTCGCGCCGTTCTCGCCGCGCCAGACCGGGACCTCCCACACCTCGCGCACCCGCTCGGCGGTCACCACCTCGGCGGGCGGTCCCTCGGCCACCACGCGCCCGCGCGAGAGGACCACCAGCCGGTCGCAGGCCGCCGCGGCGAGGTTCAGGTCGTGGAGCACCGCCACCACGCAGAGGCCGCCGCGCGCCGCGACCTGCGCCAGGCGCATGGCCGCGACCTGGTGGCCGAGGTCGAGGAACGCGGTGGGCTCGTCGAGGAGGAGCACGCGCGGCTCCTGCGCCAGCGCCCGTGCGAAGAAGACGCGGCGCCGCTCGCCGCCGGAGAGCGCGTCCACGCGCCGGTCCGCCAGGGCCACGAGATCGCACGCCTCCAGGGCCCCGCGCACCGCGCCGTGGTCGAACGGCCCCGGGATGGCGAGCAGCCCCTGGTGCGGCGCCCGCCCCATCATCACCGTCTCGCGCACCGTGAACGACCAGGTGACCCGCGGCTCCTGGGGCACGAGGGCGCAGACCCGCGCCACCGCGCGTCGCGGCGCCCGGTGCGGGTCGAGCCCCGCCAGCCGGACCTCGCCGCGCGACGGGGCGAGGAGCCCCGCGGCGAGCCGCACCAGGGTGGACTTGCCGGCTCCGTTCGGGCCGACCAGGCCGACGAACTCGCCGGCGCGGGCCGCGAGCGAGACGTCCTCGAGCGCCTCACGCCTCCCGTACGCGAAGGACGCGCCGCGCATCTCGATCATCGGGCCGGGGGGCGCGCCCGCTCCGGCGCCCGCGGGCCCGGCCGCCCCCGGTTCGCGCGCGGCCGTCACGGCGACGCCTCGCCGGCCCGGGTGGAGCGCCGCAGCAGCCAGAGGAAGAAGGGCCCGCCCAGGAAGGCGGTCAGGGCGCCGACCGGCGGCTCGGTCCCGAGCGGAAGGAAGGCGAGCCGCGCCGCGGCGTCGGCGAGCACCAGGAAGGCGGCGCCGAAGAGGGCCGAGGCGGGGAGGAGGAGCCGGTGGTCGGGGCCGACGACCCGCCTCACCAGGTGCGGCACGATGAGGCCCACGAACCCGACCATCCCGGCGAGCGCCACTGCCGCGCCCGTGGCGGCGCTCGCCGCGAAGAAGACGAGCGCGCGCTCGCGGCGGACGTCCACCCCCAGCGCCGCCGCCTCCTCGTCGCCGAGCGCCAGGAGGTTGAGCCGCCCCGAGAGGGCGACCAGGGAACCGATCGACCCGGTCACCAGGAAGGCGCCGACCGCGAGGGTCCCCGTCGCCTCGTAGCCGATGGAGCCCATGAGCCAGTAGAGCAGGCGCGCCGCCTGCTCCGGAGGCACGAGCATCTTGAGGAGGGTGATGACGCCGGCGGCGAAGGCGTTGAAGACGACGCCGACGAGGAGCGCGGCCTCGGGGACGAGCCGCCCGCCGATGCGGCCCAGGCCGAACACCAGCACGGTGGAGGCGGTCGCCCCGGCCACCGCGCCACCGGCGACGAGCGAGGCGCCCCCGATCCACCCCGCCGCTGGACCGGCGAGCCGGGAGGCCCCGGCCGCCGCGAGGAGGACGAGCGTGCCGCCCAGCGCGGCGCCGCCCGACACGCCCAGCACGAACGGCTCGGCGAGCGGGTTCCGCAGGAGCGCCTGGAGCGCCGTGCCCGCCCCGGCCAGCGCCAGGCCGACGAGCGCGGCGAGGACGGCGCGCGGGAGCCGCAGGTGCAGCAGGATGGCGTGGTCCGGCTCCCGGCCGGCGAGCGCCGCCGGGATGGAGATGGGCTGCGAGCCGAGGGCGCAGGAGAGCGCCACGGCTACGGCGACGGCGCCCGCGCCGGCGGCGAGGGCGAGCACGAGCCGGCAGCGTCGCGAGTGGATCACCGCGCCGCCTCCGGGTGGACCGCCGCCAGGATCTCCTCCAGGCCGCGGATCATGCGGGGCCCGGGCCGCAGCGCGTCGTCGTTCCGCAGGCGCGCCACCCGGCCGCGCGCGACCGCGGGGATGGCGGCGAGCCGCGAGATGCCGTCGGCGGGCTCGTTCACCGCGGCGTCGAGGACGAGGTCGGGATCGGCCGCCACCGCCTCCTCCAGCGGCCACACCGGCCAGGGCCGTTCCCCGCCGACGGCGTTCACGCCGCCGGCGATGCGCAGGAGCGCGTCCGGGAAGCTGCCCGGCCCGGCCACCACCAGCGGCTCACGGCCGACGACGAGCAGGACCTTGCGGCGGGGGAGCGGCGCTGCCCGCGCGCGAACGCGCTCCACCGCCGCCGACAGCTCCGCCGCGAGCCGCTGGCCGGCGGCCGCGTCGCCGAGCGCGCCGCCCACGATGCGCGCCGCCGCATACACGTCGGCCACGCCGATCACCGGGATGGCCAGGATGGGGAAGGGCCTCGCCCGGCGCGCCTGCCCGAGCTCGGCGAGCTTGCGGATGGCCGGGAGCGCGCCGCCGTCGGTGACCCAGAGCACCAGGTCCGGGTCGAGCGCCAGCACCGCCTCGGGGTTGGGATCGAGGAACCCGCCCACGCGCGCCACCCTGGCCACCTCGGGAGCGTCGTCGTAGCGCGTGACGCCCACGAGCCGGCCGGCCTGGCCGAGCGCCACCACCACGTCGGTGAGGCTGGGGGCAAGCGCGACCACGCGCCGGGGCGGCGCCGCCGGGGGGTCGCCGACCCAGACGGCCCCACCCTCCGAGGCGCCGCGGCCGGAGGGGCGGAGGTCGTCGGCGGAGGC
>DATIWK010000255.1:0-10583 GCA_035519395.1 Anaeromyxobacteraceae bacterium
CTGGACCATGCGGGCCGAGCCGAGGGCGACGTACTCGCGGCCGACCTGGAGGACGAGGTGGCGCTTGAAGAGCTCGCCCTTGACGTAGCCGGTGGTGACGTCGCCGGTGAGCTTCGAGCCGGTGCCGTTGTCCCAGCGCAGGTCGGCGAAGTCGTAGGACCCCCAGGTGGAGAGCACGACCTCGAGGTGGTCGGCGAGCGGGTTGCGGATCTCGCGCGCCGAGACGGTGAGGATCTCGTACGCAGGCGTCACGGTGACGAGCGTCGGCTTCTGGCCGGGGACGCCGTCGCGGGGCTGCTGCCCGGCGTAGAGCATCGTCGTGGAGCTCGCCTCGATGACGTCGGCGTTCGCGGAGCCCTGGAAAAGGCCCATCGCGGCGAGGAGGAAGGGTAGGGCCTTTCGCATCCTGGATGTCCCTCGACCTGGGTACACGAAGTCCGCGCAGGGTACCCCAGGTCGAGGTGCGATCGCTGCCCCCCTCTGCACGGTTTCCGGACGAGATCGCCCACTCCATCGCACCCGTGAGCACCCGCTCCGACGCCCTCTCCCGGCGGCGCCGGCCTGTGCCTGCCGCGTTAGGATGGCGTGATGAAGCGCCTCGCCGCCGGTCTCGCCGCGCTGCTCGTCGCCTGCGCGGGCGCCCGGCCGGCGCTCCAGGCGTCGCCGCTGGTGGGCAAGCCCATCGACGTCACGGCGGAGGACCTGCGCGGCACGGTCGTCCGCGTGGCGGACCAGCGCGGGCGCGTCCGGGTGGTCGACTTCTGGGCGACCTGGTGCGATCCGTGCCGCGATCAGTTCCCGGTGCTGGAGCGGATCGCGCGCGCGCACGCCGACGAGGGCGTCCGCGTGTACGGCGTCAGCTTCGACGAGGACCGCGCGCTGCTGCAGCGCTTCCTGGGGCAGAACCCGGTCACCTTCCCGATCCTCTGGGACAAGGGGGGCGCCCGCCTCGGGGAGCCGCTCGACATCGCGCGCCTGCCCACCACGCTGCTCGTCGATCGCGACGGCATCGTGCGCTTCGCCCACGTCGGGTTCGAGCGGGGCGACGCGGACAAGCTCGAGCGCGAGGTGAAGCTGCTCGCCGAGGAGTGACGCGCCCGGCTCCGGCGGGGCCGGGCGCACGCCCCCGTCAGCGCGGCACGAACGTGAATCGCACCCGCTCGCGCTCCCGCTCCACCTCTCCCGGCTCCGACGGCGACTCGCGGAGCCAGTAGGCCATGTCCTCGGCCTCCCAGGCGTAGGGCTCGCCGTTCATGCGGACGCGCCCCTCGTCGACCGCCGCGGTCGCGGCGCGCAGCGGCAGCTCCGCCAGGTCGCGTACCATCGCCTCGAAGCGCCCCTGCCGCTCGGGATCGACGAACTGGAAGTGGTGCCGCGCGGTGAAGGCGGTGTGGTAGTGCGCCGGCCGGAAGACGACGCCGCCCAGCCCCAGCCGGATGGCCATGCGCGCCAGCATCGTCCCCGTCTCGCGCGCCAGCCCCAGGCCCGGCACCTCCTGGCCCGGGAGCGGCGGCCGGCGCTCGCTGAACTGGGCGCGCGGGTTGCGCAGCGCCAGCCAGTGCACGAAGAGGACCTCGACGCCGAGCACGCGCCGCCGCTCCAGGATCACCTCCATGAGCAGGTGCTCCCGGCCGTCGGCCTCGGCGAAGAGGCGCACCCGCTCCCCGGCGCCGCCGTGGTCGAGGGCGACGCGGAACTGGCGGTAGCCCATGCGCCCCAGCATGTCGAGGAGGCCGTAGCGGAACAGCGCGTGCTCGATGCCGGCGGCGGTGTAGAACCCGAGCAAGAGCCGCTGCCGCACCGGGCGGATCCCGAGCGCCTCCTCCAGGTCCTCCGCGGTCAGCTCGCCGGTGTCGCCCAGCTCGCCCGGCGTCATCCGCGCGCTGATCCGGGCGAACCGGGCCAGGAGCGGATCGTAGCCGTCGGGGATGGGATCCTGGGAGCCGGTGGCGAGCGCCATCCCGGTGCCGGCCAGGACGCGCCAGGACTGCTTCGAGTAGCCGCCGCCCGGCAGCCAGACCTGAGGGATCCCCTCCAGCTCGGCGGCGGCGAGGAGATCGCGGGCGCGCACCCCGCCCAGCGTGAGGCCGAGCTTGCCGAGCCGGTCCCCGGCCAGCACGTCGCCCCCCGCGATGACGAAGGCGAGCTGCGGCCGCGGCATCCGCTCCAGGAGCGCCCCGAGCGCCTCCAGGTACGCGGCGTCGCCGGTCCCCTCGGGCAGCACCGTCTCGTCCACGCCGGCGATCGGCCCCCAGTCGGACCCGGAGAGGGAGCCGATCCAGGCGGTGGCGTCCCCGGCCAGGCACAGGGCGATCCCGTCTGGCGGGTGGGCGTCGAGGTCGATCACGGCGACACGGCCGGTGAATCCGTCGCGGCGCACCGCGGCGACGGCCACCGCGACGTCGTCGAGCGGGCAGAAGCCGCCGGCGGCGCCCGGCGCGGCGTGGTGGAAGCCGCCGAGCAGGTTGAGCGCGGGGGCGCGGGTGTGGAGCGTCTCCCGCGCGGCGCCCAGGGTGCCGCCGCACGCCAGCCGGACGGTGTTCAGGACCTCGTCCACCGGCACGTCGGAGGGATCGACGGCGAAGACGTTGGCGAGCGTCTCGGGGCGGGAGAGCGCCTCGAGCAGCTCGGGCGTGTGGACCCGGGCGAGGTCCTGGTAGGGCACGCGCCGGGGCGCGCGGAGGTTTCGCTGCACCACGGTGCCGGAGTCGCGGAGCCACCACCAGGCGAAGTCGGCGCGGGCCGGCTCCATGCCGGCGCCGACCTCCAGCCCCGAGAGCGGCAGCCGGTAGCGGGCGTCGTACCAGACCGCGACGTCGCGACGGTGGAGCCAGCCCCGCGCGCGGTGGAGCAGGGTGCCGAGGCTCATCCGTCGTCAGGCGGACGGCGGCGGGCGGACGTCCGAGTCCGAGAGGCGGGCCTTGGAACCGCGGCGCACCGCGATCCACCAGCCCGCGACCGTCTCGACCGCGATCCACCCGATCGCGAGCCACACGGCGCGGATGAGGAGGCTGAGGCTGTCCGAGCACCGCGCGTACTGCTCGTCGAACGTCCGCGCCACGGTCGTCCAGTAGGGCATGGCGCGAACCGCGGACCCGACAACGAACACGAGGAACAGCGTGCGCACCACGGCGATGGCCTTGAGCATGGCGCGAGTCTAGCGCAGCCACGCCCGGCGTGGCCGGGGTTCCGGCGTCGCGGCCCGCCGGGAACGGCGCTGCGCGGCGCGCCCCGGGCGGCTATCCTTGGCGCGGGCGGCGCGGCCGCCGGGAGGAGAGAGGTGCGCGAGGAACGCGAGCTCCAGGAGGCGTGCGCCGAGGCCGCGCGCCTCGGCGGCGCGGTGCTCCGCGCCAGGTGGGGCCAGCAGCGGACCATCGAGTACAAGGGCGGGATCGACCTCGTCACGGACGCGGACAGGGCGAGCGAGGCGGCGCTGCTCGGGTTCCTGCGCGGCCGCTTCCCCGGCGCCGCCGTGCTCGCCGAGGAGTCGGGCGCGTCGGGGGAGGGCGCGGGCGGGCTGCGCTTCTACCTGGACCCGCTGGACGGCACGACCAACTACGCGCACGGCGTCCCGCACTTCGCGGTGAACGTCGCCGTGGCCGACGGCGCGGGGCTCGCGGCGGGCGCGAGCTACGACCCGCTCCGCGAGGAGCTGTTCGTCGCCTCCCGCGGGGGCGGTGCGTTCCTCGGCCACGACCGCCTGCGCTGCTCGTCGGCCTCCGACCTGCGCGCCGCGCTGCTCGTCACCGGGTTTCCCTACGACATCCACGAGCACCACGACCTGCCCCTGCGCCTCTTCGGCGCCTTCCTCCGGCGCTCGCGGGGGGTGCGCCGGTTCGGGAGCGCGGCGCTCGACCTCGCCTACCTCGCGGCGGGGAGGTTCGACGGCTTCTGGGAGCTGAAGCTGAAGCCGTGGGACCTGGCGCCCGGCATCCTCATCGCCCGCGAGGCGGGGGCGCTCGTCGCGGACGTCGACGGCGGCGACCGGGCGCTGGAGACCGGCGACATCGTCGCGGCCGCGCCCGGTCTCCTCGGGCCGATGCTCGAGGTGATCCGCGAGGCGAAGGCGGAGCGCGGGTAGTTCCCGCTTTCCGCGGGGGGCGAGGGGAGAGCGGCCCTCACTGGGCTCCGCTCGCCGCCGGGGTCGCCGACGCCGGCGCGGCCGCCTCGGGCGCCGCGAGCGGAGGCGGCGCGGCGGTCCCGCGCTCGAAGTCCATCCGCAGCACGGACTCCGGGTCCACGTAGAGGCCGGCCACCTTGACGCCCCAGTGCAGGTGCGGTCCGGTCACGCGGCCGGAGGAGCCGAGCAGGCCGAGGAGATCGCCCTTCCGCACCCGCTGGCCGGGCTTCACGTCGATCCGGGACAGGTGGAAGTAGACGGTGAAGAGCCCGGCGCCGTGCCAGAGCACCACCGTGCGCCCCGACATGTAGCAGTCGCGGGCGACGGCCACGGTGCCGTCGTTGGCGGCGGCGACGGGAGCGCCCACCGGGCCGCTCAGGTCGAGGCCGTAGTGCTGCCCCTCCTTCTTCCCGTTGTAGAGGCGCAGGTCGCCGTAGCGGCCGGTGGTCTCGGCCCTCCGCGGCCAGTCGAAGGGGCCCGAGAAGACCGGGGGGGCGAAGGGCGTCTCCCAAGCGGCGTCGAACACCTTCTGGTCCTCCTTCATGCGGCGCCGCGCGGCCGGTGGCGGCTCGACGAACTTGCCTGGGACGGTGAGGGTGGTGGACCGGAACCCGGCGTCCACGATGGTGAACGGCGCCGCGACGGGCGGAAGGCCCTCCACCTCCACCTCCGCCCGCGCCGGGCCGGGGGTGGACTCCACCGGGAGCGGCGCCACGGCGCGCCAGGCGTCGCCGGCGCGCCAGAACGGGATGGACCGGCCTGCCACCGTGCCCCGCGGCTCGGCGGGCGCGCCGCGGACCGTGACGAGGATGGCGTCGCCGGGCCGCGCGACGGCCGGGGCGACCTCGACCGCCGGTGCGAGCCGGACGCCCTCGTCCTGCGGCAGCGGGCCGGGGCGGGAGGGGGGAGGCGGCGCCTCGCCGGCGGCGGCGCTCCCCGCGGGGACCGCGGCGGTGAGCGAGAGCGCGAGGAGGGCCGCCTGCATGGATCGGAGGCGTGCGGTCAGCGCGAGACGCCCAGCTCCTTCTCCAGCGCCTTCACGATCCGGAAGTACTCGGTCTTGCCGTACTTCACGTTGAGGATGTGGAAGTCCTTCTTGGCGAGGCCCACGCAGCCGAGGCAGTAGGTGCACTCCGAGCAGGACCGGCACAGGACGAGGTAGCTCGACCTGGTGCAGTTCTCGCTCCGCACGCAGTAGGCGCAGTCGTGGCAGCCCGTGCAGTCCACGCAGTGCGTGAGGCTCGAGGAGGCCTGGCAGCCCTGGCAGTGGGTGCAGCGGTAGCACTCCTCGCAGTCCTTGCAGAACATGCACGAGACGCACTGGCGGCACCCGGTGCTGGAGATGGAGCCCGGGTTCTCGTCCTCCTGCGCGAACGCGCGGAGCAGGCGCTGGTATTCCTGCTCGAACTCCCGCCGCGACATGCCGGGCGGAGGAGGCGCCGCGCGATCGGCGAAGCGGCCGGCGGCGGTGTCGACGAACCCCGAGGCGGTGATGACGCGGACGCCCGGGGAGGCCGGCTCCCGGGGAGCGACCAGCGCGCGCGGCGGCGTCCCGCGCGGCGCGGCGATCCGCTGCGCCGCCGGCGGGTCCGGCGGGCGAGGCGTTCCGGACCTCCGTCGCGGTGCGGCCATGCGCGGTCCATCCTACCCGCGCGGCCCCTGCGACACCATTCTCCCGCCGTCGAGGCGGGCCACCCGGTTCACGGCGGGGACGATCTCGTCGTCGTGGTGGGTGACCAGCACGAGCGCGGTGCCCTCGCGCGCGAGCCGGTCGAGCGCCGCCAGCATCCAGGCGCGCGAGGCGGCGTCGAGGCCGGAGACGGGCTCGTCGAGGAGCAGGACCTCGGGTCCGGCCACCAGGGCCCGGGCGAGGAGGAGCTTGCGGAGCTCGCCGTAGGAGAGGCCCAGGATCCGCCGTCCGGCGAGGTCCCCCAGGCCGAGCCGCGCGACCAGATCGGCCGCGGCGGCGCGCTCCCCCGCGCTCGGATCGACGGCGAGGCCGATGCTCGCCGTGAAGCCGGAGAGGATCACCTCCTCGCCGCGGAGGTCGTGGCGGTGCCGGGCCTGCAGCTCCGGTCCCACCAGCGCCACCCGGGCGTGGACGTCCCAGACGCTCGCGTGCGCGCCGAGATCGAGGCGCCGCACCGTCCCGCCGTGCGCCTGCTCCTCCCCGGCGAGGAGGCGGAGGAGCGTGGACTTCCCGGCGCCGTTCGGCCCCAGCACCGCCCAGTGCTCGCCGGCGCGCATCGTCCAGGTGATCCCGTCCAGCACGGCGCGGCCGCCGACGAGGACGTCGACCTCCTCGAGCGCGAAGAGGACGCGGTCGCCGCCGCCGGCGGGCGGGTGCCCGTGGACGTCGGGGGGGCGCGCCGGAGGCACCACGGCCGCGCCGAGCAGCTCGCGCCCTCCCACGCGCGCGACGGTCCCGTCCTCCACCACCGCCACCCGCTCGACCTCGGGCACCACCTCCTCCGGGCGGTGCGTCGCCATGGCGATGGGCGTTCCGGCGCGGGCCACGCGCGAGAGCAGCTCGAGCAGCGCGGCGCGCGACGGCCGGTCCAGCCCGTCGCAGACCTCGTCGAGGAGGAGCAGCGCCGGGGCCGGGGCCAGCGCCCGGGCCAGCAGGATCTTGCGCCCCTCGCCGCGCGACAGCTCCAGGATGGAGCGGCCGACGAGGGGTTCGATGCCGAGCAGGGCCACCACCTCGCGAACGCGGCCCTCCTGCGCCGGCGTCGCGGCCTGCTGCGGGTAGAGCTGGTCCCAGAAGCCGGAGCGGATCACCGCCTCCACCGGGAGGTCCCAGTCGCGGCGCACGTACTCGTCCTGCGCCTCGGGCGCGACGAGGGCGATCCGCTCCCGCGCGCCGATGGGGCTCTCCGACGCCTCGCCGCCGAGGTGGAAGAGGCGGCGTCCGGCGGACGAGGGCGCGGGCCACACGTCGCCGCGGAGGGCCCGCAGCAGCGTGGACTTCCCCGAGCCGTTCCGGCCGACCACCGCCCAGCTCTCGCCCTCGCGGAGCTGGAGCGTCGCGGCGCGGAGCACCCGCGCGCCGCGCAGGACCACGTCCACGCGGTCGAGGGTGACGAGCGGTGCGCCGGGGGACGGGGTCACGCTTCCCTTCTTACCCCGGACGGCGCGCATGCGGTCTCCGCGGTCAGACGTCGTGGCTGCCGGTCACCCGCGCCGCCGGCTCCTCGGGCGGCGACGGGTCGGGGAGGACGCGGTCCACCAGCGCCTCGAGCCGCCCCACCTCGTCGTTCCCGGAGAGGACGGCGGACGCCACCGGCAGCCCGGCGGCGGCGGCGCGCGCCTCGATCCGCCGCCGGAGGCGGCCGAGCCTGAGGAACACGATCCGGTGGACGGCGAGGCCGACGAGCGCCGCGGCGGCCAGCGCCACCGCGAGGAGCAGCACGAAGCTCCGCTGGAGGGCCGCCCGCAGCGCCGCGTGCTCGCCGCTGAAGTCGTGCAGCACCAGGAGGGCGCCCACCCGGCGGCCGCCCACGTCGCGCAGCGGCACGACGCCGCGCAGGTAGCTCCGGTCGCCCTGCTCCACCTCCCCGAGCGGCAGCCCGGCGTCGGGCACCGCGTCCGCGCCGCCGCCGAACCCGACCAGGCGCTCGACCGCCGGCGCGGTGGCCACCATCACCACGTCCGGGCGCTCGTTCCAGCTGCTCGCAGGCAGGCCCACGAAGCCCTTCTCGGCGAGGACCCTGCGCTCGAGGAGCAGCCCCAGATCGTCGCCGGTCCGCGCCTTCATCGCGGCCAGGAACGCGTCCATCTCCTCGGCCAGCTCGACGTACCCGGCGAGCTGGCCGTCCACGACCCAGGGGCGCACCACCCGCAGCGCGAAGGCCGTCTTCCCGAGCTCCTTCCCGGCGCCGCGCTCGCGGGTCTCGACCGCGCGGCGGAGCGTCTCCCGGTCCACCAGGTCGCCGCGCAGCTCGGGGAGGTGCACGCGCAGGAACACGGTGCGGGACGGGTCCACGAAGTACCAGTGGGTGACGCGGTCGCGCTCGCGCAGCGTGGCGAAGATCGGCTGCGAGAGCGCGAGCAGCCGCGCCCGGTCGCGCCGGAGGAAGGCCGCCCGCAGCGCGTCGTTGGCGAGGAGCGCGTCGAGCGTGGCCGAGAGCTTCTCCACCTCCGCCTGCTCCACGGCCGCGAGCGTCTCGGCGGCGCTCCGCATCGCCTCTCGGCCCGCGTCCTCGATCTCCTGCCGGAGCACGCGCCCGACGAGCCACGCGCCGCCGAGGCCGGAGGCGAGCGACACGCCCACGACCGCGGCCACGACCTTCCCTTCGACGGACGGCCCACGCATCTGGAGAGGGACGCAAGGCTAGCACGCGCACCGCCCGCGAGGGATCGGCGAGGCCGCTTCCCCCGCGCGTACGATGTGCCGCGTGGCCGAGGAGATCGTCCTGAGCGCGAACGGCCTCCGGTTCGTGGCGGACGCCGAGGGTCCGGCCGGGGGTCCGCCCGTGCTGCTGCTGCACGGGTTCCCCGAGCTGGCGCGATCGTGGCGCCACCAGCTCCCCGCGCTCGCCGCCGCCGGCTGGCGCGCGGTCGCGCCGGACCTGCGCGGCTACGGCCGCACCGATCGGCGCGGTCCCTACGATCTCGGGACCCTCGCCCGGGACGTGGCGGGGCTGGTCCGCGCGCTCGGACGCGAGCGCACCGTGGTGTGCGGCCACGACTGGGGCGGCGCGGCTGCGTGGGCGGCGGCGGCGCTGGAGCCCGCGGCCGTCGAGCGGCTCGTGGTCCTCGCCTGCCCGCACCCGGTGGTGATGGCAGGCGCGCTGCGGCGGAGCCCGCGGCAGCTCGCGCGCTCGAGCTACATGCTCTTCTTCCAGCTGCCCTGGCTTCCGGAGCGGCTCCTCGCGCGCCACGGCGGCGCGGCCGTCGCGCGGGCGCTGCGCGGCGGCTCCTTCGTCCGGAGCGCGTTTCCCCCCGAGGAGCTGGCGCGCTACCGCGCCGCGTTCTCCACGGTCGAGGCGGCGCGGGCGGCGCTGGGGTGGTACCGCGCCGCGTTCCGCCGGCCGCTGCCGCTCCTGCGGATGGCGCGGGCGCGCATCGCGGCGCCGGCGCTGATCCTCGGGGGCGCGCAGGACCGGTTCCTGGGACCCGAGACCATGGACGCGGCCGAGACGGCGCGGCTCTTCGCGCCGGGCGTCCGGCCCGAGCTGCGGGTCCTCGAGGGCGCCGGGCACTTCCTCCAGAACGAGGCGCCGGAGCGGGTGAACGCGGCGCTGCTGGAGTGGCTGGGGCGCCCCCTCAGTCCGCCGTCGCCCGCTTGAAGGCGGGCCGCTCCCGCGCGCGAGAGACGTACGCGTCGCACGCCGGGAAGCGGTCGAGGCCGCCCACCGACCTGCCCCACGACAGGCACGCGGCCACGATCACGTCGGCGACGGTGAAGTCGTCGCCGAGCAGCCAGCGCCGCTCCGCGAGGATGGGCTCGAGCGGCGCCGCCGCCTTCCGGAACCGCTCCGTCGCGTCCTCGATCCGCTTCGGGTTCCGGTCGGCCTCGGGCTTCCGCTTCTCTCCGGCGACGGCGTTGAGCGGCGGCTCCAGCTCGCTGAGCGCGTACGCGAGCCACTGGTACGTCGCGGCGCGGCCGGCCGTCCCGGGCGGCGGCACGAGCCGCTTCTCCGGGAAGCGCTCGGCGAGCCACAGGCAGATGGCCGACGACTCGAACATCCGCACCTCGCCGTCCTCGAGCGCCGGGACGTGGCCCAGCGGCTGGCGCGCCAGGTGCTCCGGGGTCCGGGTCTCTCCCCTGGACGGATCGAGGCGGACCAGCTCGTAGGGGACGCCCAGCTCCTCGAGGAGCCAGCGCGGCCGGGACGCCCGGGTGCGCGGCACGTAGTAGAGCTTCATGGGGCGGTGATACCACGCCGCCCTGCGTCCCGCCGCCGCATCCCGCCCGGCCGGCGCGTCGCCGCGGATGGCCGTCCGTCGGGGAAACCCGACGCCGCGCGGCGCCAACCGCGCGGAACCCGGGCGCGCTGGCGCTGGCAGGTCCGATGCACCATCGCAGGACAGGTGGCCCGGTCGAGAGGGCCCCTCACGAAGGAGGACGTCATGAAGCGCAATGCCAACGTTCCCGTTCTCGTCGGCGCCGGTATCGGTCTCGCGGTCTTCCTCGCCGTCGCTCTCCTCCCCGCGCTCCTCTACGGCGGCTACGCGGGCGTGCTGCTCGCGTCGGGGATCTTCGGCGCGCCGGTCGCCGCCACCTTCTGGGTCCGCGCCCTGATCGTGTTCGGCATGGTCATCGGCGTCCTCTCGGTCGGCTCGCTGTTCGCGGTCGCCGGCGCCGCGGCGGGCGCGGCCGTCTCCGCCCTGACGCGGGTGGTGCCCGAGAAGAAGGACGAGGCGAAGAAGGCGGCATAGGCGCCGCAACGCCGGTCGTGGTCGCCGGCCCCGGTCCTCCGACCGGGGCCGCGCCGTCTCCGGCGCAGGAGCGCCGGGT
>DATIWK010000256.1:0-10041 GCA_035519395.1 Anaeromyxobacteraceae bacterium
GGTGAGGGGCAGCGTGATCTCCACGCCCGGCGCGTGGAGCCCCATTCCCTGGACCAGGCCGTCGTCCCGCGGGAACGCGACGTGGAAGGGAGCGCTCGACGAGACGAAGTAGTCGGGCGGCTCGGCCTGCCAGAAGACCCAGCCCATGTCGCGCAGGATCGAGAGCAGCTCCTCGTATCCCCGCCGGGCCTCGGCCTCGTCCAGGTCGCCGAATCGCGCGGAGAGCCGCATGCCGAGCAAGGCGAGGAACGACGCGAGGAGCTCGCGCTCGGACGAGCCGAGCGGGCGGCGCGCGGGCAGCTCCCGCCGGAGGAGCCGCGCCGCGTCCTCCAGGACCGCCGCGAGCAGCGGCTCGAGGGCCTCGTTCCGGCGCAGCGCCGGATCGTCCACCTCGTTGAAGTGGCGGTCCGGGCCGCCGGGCTCGACCGGCACGCGCTGGAACGTGCCGATCGCCGGGCGGTGCACCCAGGCGCTCGCCGGCGACCCCGCCGTGCCCTCGTCCGGATCGAGGAACCCTTCGACGTAGAACCGCGGCAGGTACGTGCGCACGTCGTCACCCGTCGGCGCCTTCAGGAAGCCGCGTCCGGCGGCACCTGTCAACCGGGGTCCTCGACACCGGGGTCCTCGTCGAGGCGAGGGTCAGGCAGCGTCGATGTACCTCCTCGCGGTCTCGGCCGCGACCGGATCCAGCGCCGCGCCCCGGTTCAGCGCCGAGAACACGGCGGACAGGACGCTGACGAGCAGGAGCACGACGAGCACCGCGAGGAAGCCGTGCAGGAACGCGCCGTCCTTCAGGGCCAGCGGGATCCTGGGGTTGCTGAACACGTGCCGGACGTCGGGGAAGCCCTTCTCGGCCAGGTACCGACGCTCGAGCGTGGTGAAGATGGCTCCCGACACGTCGACCCCGAAGATCAGGCCGAGCGAGCGCATCATGTTGAGGACTCCGCCCGCCACGCCGAGCTTGTCGGGCGGCGCCGCGCCCATGATGGCGCTGTTGTTCGGAGGCGTGAACAGGCCCATCCCGACGCCGAGGAGGACGAGCCCGGAGACGAGCAGGGGGAGGTGCGCGGCCTCGTTCAGGTAGAGGAGGCTGCCGCAGGCGATCGCCGACACGAGCACGCCGGCCGTGGTCATGACCCGGGAGCCGAACCGGTCGGAGGCGTGGCCGGCGAACGGGGCCACGATCGCCATGGCGAGCGGGACGGGGGTGAGCAGCGAGCCGGTCAGCTGGCTGGTGAAACCCAGCACCTTCTCCAGGTAGAAGGGCATGAGGAACATGACGGCGAAGAGGACGAAGTACGAGAGCATGCCCGTCACGTTCCCGATGAGGAAGGTGCGGTTCCGGAACAGCCGGAGATCGACGAGCGGGTGCTCGGTCCTCAGCTCGACGACGACCATGGCGCAGAGCAGCACGGCGGCCGTCACCAGATACGCGAGGATCCGGCTCGAGCCCCAGCCCAGCTTCACCCCCTCGTTGAACGCGATCACCAGGAGGCCGAGCCCCGAGGCGAACAGCGCCGCTCCCAGGTAGTCCACGCGCTCCCTCCGCTCGGGCTTCCGGTCCGGCGGGAGGACGAGGAGGGCGGCCAGCGTGCCGAGCGCGCCGATGGGGAGGTTCACGAAGAAGATCGCCCTCCAGCCCACCGCCGCGATCAGCAGCCCGCCCACGAACGGGCCGACGGCCATCGAGATCGCCTGGACCGCGCCCTGGATCCCGATGGCCTTGCCGCGCTCGGACGCCGGGAACGCGTGCGTGATGAGGGCGACCGAGTTGGCCTGGAGGAGCCCCGCGCCCACGGCCTGCACCACGCGCGCCGCGATCAGGAAGCCGGCGCCGGTGGCGGCGCCGCACAGCACCGAGCCCAGCGAGAAGACGACGAAGCCCAGGTTGTACAGCTTCGACCGTCCGTAGACGTCGGCCAGGCGCCCGAACAGCGGGAGGAAGACGGTGAGCGTCAGCATGTACGCCATCGCCACCCACTCGACGGTGGCCATCGACACGCCGAACGTGCCGGTGAGGGTCGGCATCGCGACGTTCACGATGCTCACGTCGAGGGCCGACATGGTGGCGCCGAGCAGCACCGTGCCGAGGACGAACCACTTCCAGCTCGGCCGCGAGGTGACGGCGGGGTGCGGGAACTGGAGCAGGGACGGCGGCTCCGCGCCCGGCGTGACGATCCGGACTCCGAAGACCGGGTTCTCGGTGTTCGGGATGTAGGGTGCGTGGTCCGGGGCGCCGCTGGACTGGCGACCCTGGAGTGCGTCGGGAATGCGGGCTTCACCCATGGACGAGGTCCTCCCATCGGTTGGCGGGGGCCGGCCCGGACGATCGCTGCAGGCCCGCGCGCGAGCCGGCGGCGCACGGGCGGAGAGGGCCGGACGTGGGGCGTCCGGACGACGCGTCGAAGCGTGCGGCGAGGTGGGCCGCGCGCCGGGCGTTCGCCTCGCGGTGCGGTCGCGGTCGCGAGCGTCGCCGTCGTCGGCGCCGGCGGCGGCCGCCGCGCCGACCGGTTCGGCGGCGCGTCGAGCACCGGCCGCGCCCCGGCGCGCGTCCCGCGCCGGCAAGTCGACGAGCTCCCGAGCGCCGCGCCCACGCCTCGCGCGCTCCCGGCGACGGCCCCCGGGCCCGACGCCGCAGGCGCGAGGCGCTCCGCGCGAGCGGGCGACCACGGCGCGGCCGCACGCGCTGCCTCTGCGCGAGACCGCGACCGGCGACGGCGCCCGCCCGGCGCGGGCCGATGCCCGCCCGCGACTCGCCCCGGCGGAGGGGCGCCCCGGGACGGACCACCGCGACGGCCGCGCCGCGCCCGGCCACGAGCAGCGCCGGCGACTCCCCCTTCGCCTCGGCACTGTGGGCGGACGCCGCGCGCGATGGCAGGCCATGGTGAGGGGCGGGGGCCGCCGCCGCCCAGGCCAGCCCCGGCGCGAGCGCCGCGATTAGAAGACCGCACCTGGCCAGCACCCGCGCCGATCGCACCCGCACCTCTCGCGTACCCGAGCCGCTCGCCGACGACCTCGCGCCGGAGCCTGCCGGTGCGAGGTTGGCGATCGAGACGCTCGCACGATCGCTCCGCGGCGCTCAACTCCAGAGTTTTCGATGGACGTGATAAGCGCCGTCGATGGGGGCGCGAAGCCTTTGACTCGGAGCTGCTCGGCGCCGCCGCCGCGGCCTGAGCGCAGCGGCGGTCACTCCACCCCGAGCGCGCGCATCCGGCGCCAGAGCGTGCTGCGGCTCATCCCGAGCGCGGCCGCCGTCTCGACGCGGTTCCAGGAATGGGTCTCGAGGGCGTGCAGGATCACCTCCCGGTCCTCCGGCGAGGCGCGCCTCGGCACGATCGCCGGTCGCGACCCGGCCGGTCGCGACGCGATCGGCCGGCTCGCGGGCGCGGCGCCGTCCGGCTCGCCCGCCGGGCCGTCGCCCCCGACGATCTCGCGCGGCAGGTCCTCGGGCTGGAGCGTCTGGCCCTGCGCCACCGTGGCGGCGAACTCGAGGGCGTTCTCCAGCTCCCGCACGTTGCCGGGCCACCCGTAGGAGAGGAGGACGCGCACCGCCTCGGGCGAGAGCCGGACCGCGCGGCCCGTGCGCGTGCAGGCGCGGGAGAGGAGCAGCCGCGCGATGGGCTCGATGTCCTCGCGCCGGGAGCGCAGCGGCGGGACCTCGATGGGGAAGACGCGCAGGCGGTAGTAGAGGTCCTCGCGGAAGCGCCCCTCGGCGACGGCGCGGCGGAGGTTCCGGTTGGTCGCCGCGATGATCCGCGCGGTGGTCGGCCGGGACTCGCTGTCGCCGACGCGCTCGTAGGTGTGCTCCTGGAGCACGCGGAGCAGCTTCACCTGGAGGTGGAGCGGGACGTCGCCGACCTCGTCGAGGAACAGCGTGCCGTCGTTCGCCGCCTCGAACCGGCCCATGCGGTCGCGCACCGCGCCCGTGAACGCGCCGCGCACGTGGCCGAACAGCTCGCTCTCGAGCAGGTCGCCCGGGAGCGCCGCCGCGTTCACCGCCACGAACGGGCCGCTCCGCCGCGGGGAATGGGCGTGGATGATCCGCGCGGTGACCTCCTTGCCGGTGCCGCTCTCGCCGGTGATGAGGACGGTGGACTCGCTGTGCTGCAGGGTGTCGATGAGGCGAAAGACCCGCGCCATGGCCTGCGAGCGGGCGATGAGCCCGAAGCCGCCGATGGGGCCGCTCGCCTCCACCGTGGCCTCGTCCGCCGGCCGGAGCACCACCAGGTAGCGGGCTTCCGGATCGCAGACGCCGTACCGGTCGCGCTGGAGCGGGGCGGCCGACACCGACATGAGGCGCGCGGCGCCGCCGTCGGACTGGAGGACCGCCCGCCAGCCCTCGCGCTTCTCGCCGGCGAGGAGCGACTGCCGCAGCGGGCCGTCCGGCCCGAACATCTCGGTCCCGAGGACCGACTCGATCTGCGCGCCGCGGAGCCCCGCGGAGGCGCCGGGGCCGAGGAGCGCGTCGAACAGGTCGGAGGCGTAGCGGATCCGGAACTGGCCGTCGAGCGCCACGCACGCGCGGCCGAGCGAGCCGAACGCGGCGTTCACCGCGGAGAAGACCCGCTCCTGCTCCGGCGCTGCCGGCGGGCACGAGGCAGCCGCTGGGGTGTTCACGTTTCACCTCCTGACACGTTCCGACACGCTGTGAGACCCGCTGCGACGTGAAACGGTGCGACGTCGCGGCCGATCCGTCCCAAGCGCCTGGATTCGCTCGGCTCGCGTCGCAGGCACGCGGGACGCAATCGACACAAGCGAGAAGCGAGCCGGCCGGACGTCGGCGGACCCGACACGCGAGGGCGAGATGGCAGAGGCGCAGACGTCGCACACGAAGAGACCCTGGATCGTCGGCGCGGCCGTCGCGGTGGTGGCCGCCGGGGGCGTCGCCCTGGCGTTCGCGCTCCGCGCGCCGGACGCGCCGGCGAGGCACGCCCAGGGCTACGCGAAGCGGATCCGGCCGCACTTCGATCACGCCGCCGTGATCACGGAGAAGTTCGCGAGCCCGCAGGCGGTCACGCGCGCCTGCCTCGGGTGCCACCCGGACGCGCGCAAGGTGATGAAGACCTCGCACTGGCTCTGGCTCGGGGACGAGGTGCAGGTCCCCGGGCACGCCGGCACCACGCGGATCGGCAAGCGGAACGTCCTCAACAACTTCTGCATCGCCACGCGCGGCAACGAGCGGGCCTGCACCAAGTGCCACATCGGCTACGGCTGGGAGGATGACTCCTTCGACTTCGCCAACGCCGAGAACGTGGACTGCCTCGTGTGCCACGAGCACACGAACACCTACGTGAAGGGGACCCTCGGCCTCCCCACGCCGCAGACGGACCTGCTCGCCGCGGCGCGCTCGGTGGGGACGCCGCAGCGCGACAACTGCCTCACCTGCCACGCCTACGGCGGCGGCGGCCAGGCGGTGAAGCACGGCGACCTCGACTCCTCGCTCGCGCATCCGTTCGAGGAGGAGGACGTGCACATCGGCCGCTACGGGTTCCTCTGCGTGGACTGCCACACGGCCCCGGACCACCAGATCCGCGGCCGCGCCTTCTCGGTCAGCGTCGAGGACTCGCACGGCGTCGCCTGCTCCGACTGCCACACCAGGCCCGAGCACCGGGACGCGCGCATCAACGCGCACCTCACCGCCGTCGCCTGCCAGACCTGCCACGTGCCGACGTTCGCCTCGAAGGTGCCGACCAAGGCGTTCTGGGACTGGAGCAAGGCCGGCGACCCGACGCGCAAGGAGGACCCGCACCACTACCTCAAGATCAAGGGCGAGTTCCTCTACGAGCAGGACGCCACCCCCGAGTACCGCTGGTTCAACGGCACGGTGGGGCGCTACCTGCTCGGCGACCGCATCCAGGACCCCGCCACGCCGACCGCGATGAACCCGCCCCAGGGCGGCATCCTCGACCGGAGCGCGCGCATCTGGCCGTTCAAGGTCCACGGCGCGAAGCAGCCGTACGACGCCGGGAACATGTACCTGTTCCCGCCCGTCACCGGCGGCAAGGACGGGTACTGGACGAACTTCGACTGGGACCAGGCGTTCCGGCTCGGCGCCCGGGCCTCGAGCATCGCCTACAGCGGGAAGTACGGCTTCGCCCGGACCGAGATGTACTGGCCGCTCACGCACATGGTCGCCCCCAAGGAGAAGGCGCTCTCCTGCACCGACTGCCACGGCGAGCGGTCGCGCCTCGACTGGAAGGCCCTCGGCTACGCGGGCGACCCGATCAAGACCGGAGGCCGTCGATGAAGCGCCAGGACCTCGTCACGCTGCTCGCGGCGTTCGCGCTGGCCGTCTCCGCGGCGCCGGCGGGCGCGCAGCAGGGCGTGAACCCCATCCACCCGGCGTTCGTGCCGCTCGACGCGGCGGGCCAGGCGGCCAGGAGCGGCGCGGAGGTCTCCGCGGACCGGACCTGCGGCGGCTGCCACGATGCGGCGTACGTCTCGTCGCACAGCGGCCACGCCGACGCCCGGGTGAAGGCGAGCTGCGTGCAGTGCCACGTGGACGGCGGCCGGCTCGACGTCCGGCCGGAGGTGCTCGAGCGCGACGGACGGCTCCGGCGCGAGGCGATCCGGATCGGGACGCCGCGGGCGGCGAACTGCGGGGCGTGCCACGGGCTCGTCACCGGCTCCGCCGACCCGGTCGCCCTCCCGGCGGACTTCGAGGCGGCCCCCGGGACGGCCGGCGGCCGCACCTGGTCGCTCACCATGGGAGAGGGCGCGATCGTCTCGCCGCAGCGCATGGCCGACTCGTTCCTGAACCTGGCCGGGAAGGCCGAGCTCGCCGCTCCGTGGGACGTCCACGCCGCCAAGCTCGTGGACTGCGTGGCCTGCCACTACGCCGGCAACAACCCGGCGCGGACCGACGCGAAGCGGGCCACGCTCCAGTACCTCTCCGCCGATCCGCGGCGGCAGAGCACGGCGGAGTTCCTGGTGCGGCCCGATCACCGCCTCGCCGAGCAGGGCTGCCGCGGCTGCCACGACCCGCTCCGCGCGCACCAGTTCCTGCCGTACCGGCAGCGGCACATGGCCGCCCTCGCCTGCCAGAGCTGCCACGCCGAGGGCGCCATGGCACCGGCCGCGGAGATGGTGGACGCGACGGTGGTGACGCCCGAGGGCACGCCCGCCGTCCGTTACCGCAACGTGGACCGGCGTCCCGGGGAGGCGCTCAACGGCGCGACGGTCCGCCCGCTGCGGCCGCTGCTGGTGGAACGGACCGAGCCGGACGGCGTGCGGCGCCTCGCGCCGGTCAACCCGGTGGGCCGGTGGCGCTGGGTGTCGGGCGTCGATCGGGCGGAGGTGCCGTTCGACCGCGTCGCCCAGGTGTTCCTGGAGGCCGGCGGCTACGCGCCCGCCGTGGTGGAGGCGCTCGACGCCAACCGCGACGGCCGCCTCGACCCGGTCGAGCTGCGCCTCGACACCAGGGCCAAGGCGGACCTGATCGCGAACCGGCTGCGCGCGCTCGGCGTGGTGGACCCGGTGATCGACGGGACGCTCGACGTGCACCCCCTCGCGCACGGCGTCTCGACGCGGGACCGCGCGCTCCGCGACTGCGACGCGTGCCACGCGAAGGACTCGCGCCTGTCGGAGGACGGCTACCTGGTGGCGTCCTACCTGCCCGGCGGCACGCCGCCGCGGCCGAACGAGAAGGCGCGCGTCGAGCTCGCCGGCCTGCTCGCCCCCACCCCCGGGGGCGGGCTCGCCTTCCGAGCCGATGCGGGCACCGCGCCGGCCGGGCTGCACGTGCTCGGGCACTCGCGCCAGGGCCTCACCAACACCCTCGGCTTCGCCCTGTTCCTCGCCGTCTTCGCGGGCGTGGCCCTCCACGGCCTCGCCCGGGTGGTCCTGCGCCGCCGTCGCGCCGGCACCGCGTCGCACGCGCCCGCCGAGAAGCAGTACGTCTTCGGCCGCTACGAGCGCCTGTGGCACTGGACCATGGCCCTCTCCGGCGTGGTCCTCATCGTCACCGGCCTGGAGGTGCACGGCGGGGGCCTGCGGCTCCTGGACCTGCCCACCGCGGTCGCGGTCCACAACGCGTTCGCGCTGGTGCTGGTGGTGAACGGGGTCCTGGCGCTCTTCTACCACCTCGCCACCGCGGCGATCCGGAACTTCATCCCGCACCCCCATGGCTTCCTGGAGCGCGTGCTGGCGCACATGAGCTACCAGGCGCGCGGCATCTTCTACGGGGAGTCCCATCCGCCGAATGCGCCCGGCCACAAGCTCAACCCGCTCCAGCAGATCACCTACCTCGCGCTCCTCAACGTCCTCTTCCCGCTGCAGTTCGTGACCGGCGCGCTCATCTGGGCGGTGGGGCAGTGGCCGGAGGCCGCCTCGGCGCTCCACGGGCTCGGGGTGGTCGCGCCGGTGCACAACGCCGGGGCTTGGCTCTTCCTCTCCTTCTTCGTCCTCCACGCCTATCTGGTCACCACCGGCCGCACGCCCGCCGACCACCTCCGGTCGATGATCACCGGCTATGGGCACCTCGAGGCCGAGGAGCAGACGCCGTGACGGAGCATCCCATGACCTCCAGAAGCGAACCCCGACCCTACGTCAACCCGTACGTCGCCGGGACCCTGCTCGGCCTCGTCCTCTTCGTGAGCTTCTACGTCACCGGCGGCGGGCTCGGCGCCTCCGCGGCCATGAGCCACGTCCAGACCGGCGTGCTCGACTGGTTCGCGCCGGCCCACGTGGACCGGGTGGCCTACTTCGCGGACATCGCCGGCGGCAAGCGGAGCGCCTGGAACTACTACGGGGTGTTCATGCTCGTCGGCACGGTGGTCGGCGGGGCCGCGTCGGGCCTCCTCAACCGGCGGTTCCGGCTGGAGCTTCGCAAGGGGCCGAACGTCACCACGCCGACCCGCGTGGCGTTCGCCCTCGCCGGCGGCGCGCTCATGGGCTACGGCGCGCGCCTGGCCCGCGGCTGCACCTCGGGGCAGGCGCTCTCCGGCGGCGCGGTGCTGTCGGTGGGGAGCTGGGCGTTCGCGTTCGCGGTGTTCGCGGGCGCGTACGCGCTGGCCTGGTTCGTCCGGCGACTCTGGAACTGATCGGCGATCGAGGAGACACGCATGGCACCCTTCCAGTTGACCGCCGGGACCCTGGGGTACGCGCTCACCTTCGGTGCGATCGGCTTCGGCTTCGGCGCCGCCCTGGAGATGGCAGGCTTCGGCGACACGCGCAAGCTCGCCGCCCAGTTCTACCTGCGCGACATGACCGTGCTGAAGGTCATGTTCACGGCGATCGCCGTCGCGGCCGTGCTGGTCGCGGGCGCCTCCGCGTTCGGCCTGCTCGACATGAGCCGGGTGTGGGTGAACCCCACCTACCTCTGGCCCGGGATCGTGGGCGGGCTCGTCATGGGGGCCGGCTTCATCCTCGGCGGTTTCTGCCCGGGGACCTCGGTCGTGGCCGCCTCGACGCTCAAGGTGGACGGCATGATCTTCCTGGCCGGGGCGCTCCTCGGCGTCTGGGCCTTCGGCGAGACGGTCTCGAGCTTCGAGCCGTTCTTCCTCTCGTCGTACATGGGTCGCTTCACCCTCGGCGACTGGCTCGGAATCTCGACCGGCGCGGCCGTGCTCCTCGTGGTGGTGATGGCGCTCGCCATGTTCTGGGCGGCGGAGCTCCTGGAGCGAAGGTTCGGGCGGGCGCAGGGGCAGGCGGAGGAGCCTGCCCCGGAGCGAGCGGGGGGGCCGGGGGGGCGGGAGCTCCGCGAAGGCGGAGCGAGTGGCCCCCCGGTACGAATGAAGCTCCGGCCGCGCAGCGCGGGCAAGCTGGCCGCGGCGGGCGTCCTCGTGGCCGCGAGCGTGGTGCTCGTCCTGCGCGGCGACCCCTCGCCCGAGCAGCGCTGGAGCTGGACGGGTGCGGACGTGAAGCGCGCCGTCGAGGAGCGGGCCATCTTCGTCCACCCCGCGGAGGTGGTCGCGCTGCGGAAGGACCTGACCGTGCAGACGGCCGTCCTGGACCTCCGCGACGAGCACGACTTCAACCTCTTCCACGTCGGCGGGGCGCGCCGGGTGAGCGCCGAGCGGCTCCTCCGCCCGGAGGAGCTCC
>DATIWK010000257.1:0-4894 GCA_035519395.1 Anaeromyxobacteraceae bacterium
TGAACGCGCATTGACTCGGGCTCTGACCCTCCGCTCGCGTCGCTCTCATTTCTCCCTTCCTGGGGCCCTCACCCCTCTGTCTCCGCGTCCGTTCCGAACGCGACTGACGATGGTGACGTTAGTCGATTGCGGGTGGGTGGGGGCCGGTCCTGGTCGCGGTCGCAGTCGCGGTCGCGGTCGGGGTCGCGGTCGCGGTCGGGGTCGCGGTCGCGGTCGGGGTCGCAGTCGTGGTCGGGGTCGGGGTCGGGGTCGCGGTCGCGGTCGCGGTGGAGGCCGCCGCCGCCGGGTGGGCGCGTGTCTTCCTTCCGGTCGCGGCCGGAGTGCGCCTATCATCGCCGGGCATGGCGGACCTCGGCTCGACCCGCGTCTTCGGCCACGCCTCGTCCGGCGGGCTGGTCCGCATCGGCCTGCGCCGCCGCCCGCTCAAGGACGTGTACCACGGGCTCGTCACCGGCTCGTGGGGGCGGCTCCTCGTCGTCTACGGGGTCGTCTACTTCGCGATGGCGGCCCTCTTCGGCGTGGCGCACTTCTTCCTGCCGCGCGCCGGCTCCGACACCGCCTCGCTCGTGGGGCTGGCCCTCTCGCGCCTGCCCGGCTCGCCCGTCGCGCCCCTCCCCGTCCCCGCCCCGGCGGCCCTGGCGGCGGAGGTGGCCTCGGGCGTCGAGGGCTTCGTGGACTGGCTCATGCTGGCGGTGGGCTCCGGCATCATCTTCGCCAAGTTCTCGCACCTCCCGGCGCGCGTCCTCTTCAGCCGGGTGGCGGTCGTCGCGCCGCACGGCGACGGGCTCGCGCTCATGTTCCGGATGGCGAACGAGCGGACGAGCCACGTCGCGGACGCGCGCGTCCAGGCGATGCTGGTCCAGGACGAGCCCGGCGAGAGCGGCGAGTTCGTCCGCCGCGCGCACGACCTCGCGCTCCAGCGCGGCGGCTCCGCGCTCTTCTCGCACGCGTGGACGGCGGTCCACCCCATCGATCGCGAGAGCCCGCTGCTGGCGCAGTCCGCGGCGACGCTGGAGGCCTGCGAGGCGGAGCTCATCGTCACCATCACCGGGTACGACGAGGGGGTGACGCGCGTCATCCACGCGCGGCACGTCTACCGCGCCGACCAGATCCGGTGGAACGCGCGGTTCCGCGACATCGTCCGCACCCTGCCGAACGGGATGCGGGCCGTCGACTACCGCCGCTTCCACGAGTGGACCGCCGTGGACGTCGAGCGCAAGGGCGAGCGGACGCCGCGGCGGGCGAGGAGCTGACGGCGCCCGTCGTGCGGCCCTCCGGGGCGCCTGTGCGCGCCCGGCGCGCCGGTTAGGATTGTCCCAATGGCCCCACGCACCTGTCCCGCCTGCGGCCGCCCGCAGGGCACCAACGCGGACTGCCTCTCCTGCCGCGATGCCGCTGCGAAGGAGCTGGCGGCCGAGGCGCGGGACATCACGCCCGAGGGCGTCGGGCCGCTGGTGGACGCGGCGGGGCGCTTCGTGGCGCGGCCGCCCTGGTGGGCGCGCGGCGCGCCGGGTGGCCTCCGCGCGAAGCTCCGGCTCCTCTGGATGGTGCTCGCCGACTGGGTCCGCGGCCGCTACCGGCAGCTCCCCTGGAAGTCGGTGGCGGTGCTCGCTGCGGCCGTGGTGTACGTGCTCTCGCCCCTCGACCTGGTGCCGGACTTCCTCGGTCCCGTCGGATGGACGGACGACCTCCTCGTGGTCGGACTCGCCCTGGGCCTCGTGAAGCGCGAGCTCCGGGACTACTGCGCGTGGAAGGGGCTCTCCCCCGCGCACTTCGGCCTGTAGGCCCCGGCGATGGCGAGGCGGCCGGAGCGGGCGGCGCGGCGCTACGGGATGGCGCAGCCCCTCGTGACGCTGGGCCTGCGGCCGCGGCCGCTCGCGGATTTCTACTACTTCCTCCTCTCCTCGCCCTGGCGCCGGCTCTTCCTGCTGGTCCTCGGCGCGTACCTCGCCGTGAACGCGGTCTTCGCGCTCGGGTACCTGGCGCTCGGGCCCGATGCCGTCGAGAACGCACGCCCCGGCAGCCTCACCGACCTGTTCTTCTTCAGCGTGCAGACGCTCGCCACCGTCGGCTACGGGAAGCTCGTCCCGCGCACCTTCGCCGCCAACGTCCTCTCCACCGTCGAGATCTTCACCGGGATGATGGGGCTGGCGGTCACCACCGGGCTCGTGTTCGCGAAGTTCTCCCGCCCCACCGCGCGCGTCCTCTTCAGCGACGTGGCGGTCGTCGTCCCCTGGGAGGGAGTGCCCTCGCTCATGTTCCGGATGGCCAACGCGCGCGCCAGCCAGATCGTCGAGGCCAACGTGACCGTCGTCCTGGTCCGCACCGAGCGGACGCGGGAGGGCGACCGGGTGCGCCGGCTGCACGACCTGCGGCTCCTCCGCAACCACCACGCGCTCTTCGCGCTCACCTGGACGGCGATCCACCCCATCGACGACGCGAGCCCGCTCCGCGGCCAGGACGGCGCGGCGCTCCTCGAGTCGGAGGCCGCGCTCGTCGTCACCCTGACCGGCTTCGACGAGGACCTGGCCCAGACCGTCCACGCCCGCCACGGCTACCGGGCGGACCAGGTGCGCTGGGGACACCGCTTCCGCGACGTCTTCCTCACCCTGCCCACCGGGGAGCGGGCCGTCGACTACGGCCGGTTCCACGAGACGGTGCCGTTCGTGCCCGTGGCGGCAGCCGACGGCGGCGGGGCGGAGCGCGACCCGGTGGCGCCGCCGGCTTGAAATCGCGGTCCGCGGCGCCCGATGGACGCTATCGAGCCCGCCGCATCGCCACCGCGAGGGACCGCACCGCCTCGCGGGCCGCCTCGGGCGTGGGCGCCGACCACGGGCGCCCGTGGCCGGGCAGCACGGCGCGGAAGCGGAGCTGGGCGAGCCGCTCCATCGACCGCACCTGCTCCTCCCAGTCCCACCAGCAGACGGAACGCGACGCGCCCAGGCTTCCCTCCGCATCGCCCCAGAGGTGATCGCCGGTGAAGAGGACCTCGTCGCGCAGGAGGAGCGCGGCGGATCCCGGCGTGTGGCCCGGCACCGGGACGACGAGGAGGTCGTCCGCGAGCGCGACGGGGGTGTCCCCCTCGACGCGACGCTCCACCTCGCGGGTACCCGCCGTCACGTCGGCGGCGTGGAGGACGCGCTCGCAGCCCAGCGCCTCGTGCCACCGCGCGTGGTCGGCCACGTCGTCGCGGTGCGTGAGGAACATGAACCGGGCGCCGCCGAGCGCGCGGATGCGCTCGAGCAGCGGCCCGGCGAAGCGCGGCGAGTCGACGAGGACGTTCCCGCCGGGGCGGAGGGCGAGCCAGCTCGCCGCCCCGAACGACGACTCCGCCGCGTAGCCGCACTCGAGCACGCCGGGCAGGAGCTCCTCCGGGAACGCGCGCGCCGCGTCGGCGATGCCTTCCTTGGTCCGCGCGCCGATCGAAGCCGTCGGGCAGGCCACGAGCGCCATGAGCGCGCGGCGACGGCCGGCCGCGTCTCCGGGCTGGCGGAGGACGAACGAGCGGTCGTCCTCGCCGCCGCCGAACGTCCCCGGCGCGACGCGGCGGCAGGTGTCGCAGGCGATGCAGGAGTCGTCGACGAACAGATCGCCGGGCGCGTTCTCCGCCACGGCGCGGCCGGGCCGTGCCACCCGGCGGAGATAAGCGGGCGCCGGGCGGCGCGCAGGGGAGAACCCGACCGATGGAGCGCGACCGCCGCGTCGGCGAGGAGCCCGACCGCGGCCGCGCCAGGCGCGGCTAGTCGTGATGCCCGCGCTCGTGCTCCTCGTGGTGCTCCCGCTTCTCCTCGCGGCGCTCCTCCTTCCGCTCGCGCTCGTGGAGCCGCTCGCGCTGCTCCTCGATGCGGTACGCCGAGCCGCCGGGGACCGGGCGCGGCGCCGCGGCCGGGCGGTACTCGGCCGGGCGCGGCTGCCAGTGGCGGTACTGTCCCGGCGGGAGGCGCACGATCCGGGCCGGCACGTAGCGCGGCTCGACCCAGGCCCATCCGCCCCGGTGGCTCCGCGACCGGTACCAGCCGTTGCCGTGCCGGACGTAGTAGAAGCCGTCGACGAAGAAGATCTCCTCCTCGACGCCCGGGACGACCCTCACGCCGGGCTCGACGACCACGAGCGGCGGGAGGACCACCGGCAGGTTGACGCTGAACTGGACGGAGGCCTGCGCCTGGGCGAGCCCGGGCAAGGCCATGATCGAGAGGACGAGGGCGATCGCGCGCATGTCGCGGAAGATTCGACGCAACCACCGGCGCTTTCAAGGCGCGGCGTGCGTCCCTTCCTCACCCCGGCGCGTCGCGATCGGGCGCCGCCCGGCCCAAGCCTCGGGATTCCTTGACAGCCTCGGCCAGGCGATCGTATAGAACCGCCCTTCCGGAGGGCTGCCCCAGGTGCCGAACGGCGCGGGGCGCGGCGCATCCTCCCAAGATTCCTAGGAGATGGCGATGTACGCGGTGATCCAGACCGGCGGGAAGCAGTATCGCGTCGCGCAGGGCGACCGCCTCAAGATCGAGAAGCTCGCGGGCGACGTCGGCGGGACGGTGAAGTTCGACGTCCTCATGCTCGGCGGCGAAGGCGAGCCGAAGGTCGGCGCCCCGGTCGTCTCGGGCGCCGCGGTCGAGGGCGAGATCGTGGCCCAGGGCAAGCACAAGAAGGTCATCCACTTCCGGAAGAAGAAGGAAGGCTGGACCAAGAAGCGCGGCCACCGCCAGCCGTACACCGAGGTCCTCATCAAGACGGTCCGCGCCTAGCCCGCGGTCCCCAGGAGGTCAGGTCAGATGGCTCACAAAAAGGGACAGGGCTCGTCGCGCAACGGCCGTGACTCTCCCGGTCAACACCGAGGAGTGAAGGTCTACGGCTCGGAGAAGGTGAAGGCGGGGCGGATCATCGTCCGCCAGGTCGG
>DATIWK010000258.1:0-6328 GCA_035519395.1 Anaeromyxobacteraceae bacterium
GGTGAGGGAGCCGGCGGGCGTCGACCCGACGCAGACGGTCCTCCAGTACCTGCGCGGGGTGGAGAACCGTTGCGGCACCAAGGAAGGGTGCGCCGAGGGCGACTGCGGCGCCTGCACCGTGGTCCTGGGCGAGCTGCACCGGGGCGAGGTGCGGTACCGGGCGGTGAACGCCTGCATCCTCTTCGTCCCGGCGCTCGACGGGAAGGCGCTCTTCACCGTGGAGAGCCTCTGCCGCGGGGGCGAGGCCCTGCACCCGGTGCAGGAGGCGATGGTGGATTGCCATGCCTCGCAGTGCGGGTTCTGCACGCCAGGCTTCGTCATGTCCCTGGTGGCGCTGTACGAGAGCGAGCCCGCCCCGAGCCGCGCCCGACTCGACGAGGTGCTGGCCGGGAACCTGTGCCGGTGCACCGGCTACCGCCCCATCGTGGCGGCGGCGCGCGAGGCGTACGCGGGCGGCGGCGGGCCGCGGCTCGCCGCCCAGCAGGCGCGCCTGGCCGAGCTGCTCCGGTCGATCCGGCGGAGCGACACGCTGGCGCTGGAGCACGGCGGCCGGCGCTGGTTCGCCCCGGTGACCGCCGACGCGCTCGCGGAGCTGCTGCTGCGCCACCCGGCGGCCCGGCTGGTGGCGGGCGCGACCGACGTCGGCGTCTGGGTGACGAAGCAGCACGTCGAGATCGAGACCGCCATCTCGGTGGCCTCCATCCCCGAGCTGGCCGAGATCCGCGAGACGCCGACCCACCTCGAGATCGGCGCGGCGGCGACGTACACCGACGCGTGGGCGCCGCTCGCCGCCCGCTGGCCCGATCTCGGCGAGCTCCTGCGCCGCCTCGGCTCGCAGCAGATCCGGAACGTCGGCACGCTCGGCGGCAACGTGGCGAACGGCTCCCCGGTGGGCGACGCCATCCCGCCGCTCCTGGCGCTCGACGCCACGCTCGTCCTGCGGCGCGGGCCGGAGCGGCGCGAGCTGCCCGCCGGCGGCTTCTTCCTGGGATACCGGCGGACCGCGCTCCGGCCCGGCGAGTTCCTGGAGACGATCCGCGTGCCGCAGCCGTCCCCCCGGAGGCTCTTCCGCGCCTACAAGGTCTCGAAGCGGTTCGACCAGGACATCTCGGCGGTGTGCGGCGCGTTCTCGGTCGAGCTGGACGGCGGGCGCGTCGCGGAGGTCCGCCTGGCGTACGGCGGCGTGGCGGAGATCCCGTGGCGCGCGCGCGGCTGCGAGGCGGCGCTGCGAGGGCGTCCCTGGACCGAGGCGGCGGTGGACGCGGCCCTGCCCGCGCTCGACGCCGAGCTGAAGCCCATCTCCGACCTGCGCGCCTCGGCCGCCTACCGGCGCGCCGTGGCGCGGAACCTCCTCCGCAAGTTCCAGCTCGAGACCGCGGGGCGGGGCGTGCCGCTGCGGCTCGCGGCCGTGGGGGTGGAAGCATGAGCCCGCGGCGCAGCCGCTCCTCCGGCTCGTCCGGCCGCCCCCCCTCTCCCGCCCTGGCGGCGCGGCGTGCTTCCTCCCTCTCCCTCCTCGGCGCCGTTCATCGCCCGCTGCCGCACGACAGCGCCACGCTGCACGTGACGGGCGCGGCCCGCTACGTGGACGACCTCCCCGAGCCGCGCGACCTCCTGCACGCCCACGTCCGGCTCTCGGACCGGGCCCACGCCCGCATCGTGCGCATCGACGTCGCGCCGGCGGTGGCCGCGCCGGGGGTGGCCGCGGTGCTGACCGCGCGGGACCTGCCCGCCTCGAACGACATCGGCGCGGTGTTTCCCGGCGACCCGGTCCTCGCCGGCGGGACGGTCGAGTACCACGGCCAGGCGGTCCTGGCGGTCGCCGCCGCGTCGATCGACCTGGCGCGCAAGGCGGCCCAGCTCGCCGCGATCGAGTACCAGGACCTGCCGGCGATCCTCGGCGTGGAGGAGGCGCTGGCGCGCAAGGAGTTCGTGCTGCCCACCGAGGTGATGCGCAGGGGACATCCCGCCGCGGCGCTGGCGCGCTCGCCGCGCCGGCTCCAGGGGCGCCTCGCCATGGGCGGGCAGGAGCACTTCTACCTAGAGGGCCAGGTCGCGATGGCGGTGCCGGGCGAGCGCGGCACGATGCGGCTGTACGCCTCCACGCAGCATCCGGGCGAGGTCCAGCACCTCGTCGCGAAGGTCCTGGGCCTGCCCGACGCGGCGGTGGTGACCGAGACGCGCCGCATGGGAGGGGCCTTCGGCGGGAAGGAGACCCAGGCCGCGCAGATCGCCTGCATCGCCGCGCTCCTCGCCTGGAGGACGGGCCGGCCGGTGAAGCTCCGGCTCGACCGCGACGACGACATGATCCTCACCGGGAAGCGCCACGACTTCCTGGCCGACTACGACGTCGGCTTCGACGAGGACGGCCGGATCCGGGCGCTCGACCTGGTGCTCTCCTCGCGCTGCGGGATCTCCCCGGACCTCTCCGGCGCGGTCAACGACCGCGCCATGATGCACGCGGACAACGCCTACCACCTGCCGCACGTCTCCATCACCTCGCACCGCTGCCGGACCAACACCGTCTCCAACACCGCGTTCCGCGGCTTCGGAGGGCCGCAGGGGATGATGGCCATCGAGCAGGTGGTGGACGAGATCGCCCGCCACCTCGGCCGCGACCCGCTCGAGGTCCGCAAGCTCAACCTGTACGGCGGGAAGGGCCGGACCCTCACGCCCTACCACCAGGAGGTGGAGGAGGACCTGCGCGGGCTCGTCGCCGCGCTGGAGCGCGACGCCGGCTACGCGGAGCGGCGGCGCGAGATCGCCGCGTTCAACGCGTCGAGCCCCTGGCTCAAGCGCGGGATCGCGCTCACGCCGGTCAAGTTCGGGATCTCCTTCACCACCACGCCCATGAACCAGGCCGGTGCGCTGGTCCACGTCTACACGGACGGCAGCGTCCACCTGAACCACGGCGGCACGGAGATGGGGCAGGGGCTCTTCGTCAAGGTGGCGCAGGTGGTGGCGGACGAGCTCGGCGTCCCCGCCGATCGCGTCCGGATCGACGCGACCGCCACCGACAAGGTCCCCAACGCCTCGCCCACCGCCGCCTCGTCCGGCAGCGACATGAACGGCAAGGCGGCCCAGGCGGCGGCGCGCGCCATCAAGGAGCGGATGGCGGCCTGCGTGGCGGAGCACCTCGGCGGCCGCCCGGCCGAGGTCGTGTTCGCGGCCGGGAAGGTGTCGCTCGGGCGCCGGAGCCTCGACTTCGGCGAGGCGGCGAAGCTCGCGCACTGGGAGCGCGTCTCGCTGTCGTCCACGGGCTTCTACGCCACGCCGAAGATCCACTACGACCGGAAGCGCCACCGCGGCCGGCCCTTCCTCTACTTCGCCTGCGGCGCGGCGGCCACCGAGGTGGAGATCGACACGCTCACCGGCGAGTACCGCGTGCGCCGCGTGGACGTCCTCCACGACTGCGGCGACTCGATCAACCCCGCCGTGGACATGGGCCAGGTCGAGGGCGGCTTCGTGCAGGGCATGGGCTGGCTCACCACCGAGGAGCTGTGGTGGGACGCGCAGGGGAGGCTCCGCACCCACGCCCCGTCCACCTACAAGATCCCGACCTGCGGCGACGTCCCCGAGGACTTCCGGGTGACGCTCCTCCACCTGCCCAGCCGCGAGCCCACCATCCACCGGTCCAAGGCGGTGGGCGAGCCGCCGCTCATGCTCGCGATCTCGGTGTTCCACGCGCTGCGCGACGCGATCGCCGCCGTGGGGGAGCACCGGCTGGCGCCCAGGCTCGACGCGCCCGCCACGCCCGAGCGCGTGCTCCTCGCCGTGGAGGACCTGCGGGCGCGGCTCGCGCGCGACCAGGCGCCGGAGGCCACCGGGTGACCGAGTGGCTCTCGGCGCTCTCGGAGCTCGAGGCGGCGGGGCGCCCCGCCGTCCTGGTCACGGTGCTGAGCGCCGCCGGCTCCACGCCGCGCGAGGCCGGCGCCAAGATGGTCGTCTCCGAGGACGGCCTCCGCGGCTCGGTGGGCGGCGGGAACCTCGAGCTGCAGGCGGTGGAGGTCGCGCGCGGCCTGCTCGCCGCGGTGCGCGCGGGCGGGGAAGGCGGGGCGCCCCTGGTGAAGGAGTTCGCGCTGGGCCCGAGCCTCGGTCAGTGCTGCGGAGGCGGCGTGTCGCTCCTCTTCGAGACCGTCGTCCCGGTGCACTGGCACGTCGCGGTGTTCGGCGCGGGCCACGTGGGGAAGGCGCTGGTGAAGCTGCTCGGCGACCTGCCCTGCGCCGTGAGCTGGATCGACTCGCGCGAGGCCGAGTTCCCGCGGGAGGTGCCTCCCCGGGTGCGGCGGGTGGTGAGCGACGCGCCCGAGGACGAGGTCGCGGACCTGCCCGAGGGCGCCGACGTGGTGGTGATGACCCACAGCCACGCGGTGGACCAGCAGGTGGTCGAGGCCGCGCTGCGCCGCGGAACCCACGGCTTCCTCGGCCTCATCGGCTCCCGGACCAAGCGCGCCCGGTGCGTGCAGCGGCTCGAGGCGCGGGGGGTCCCGCCCGAGGCGATCGCGCGGCTCACCTGCCCGATCGGCGTGGCCGGGGTGCACGGGAAGCTGCCGGCCGAGATCGCCGTCGCGGTCGCCGCCCAGCTCCTGCAGCGGCGGGGTGACCTCCCGGCGCGCGACGCCGCGGAGGACGAAGGTCCCGGAGCGGCCCCGGCGGAGGCCCCCGCGGACGCGGAGAAGGCCCGATGAGCGTCGAGCGGTACATGCGCCGCGCGCTGGCGCTGGCGCAGGAGGGGATGGAGACCGGGCGCGGCGGCCCCTTCGGCGCGGTGGTGGTGTGGGAGGAGCGGATCGTGGGAGAGGGGACCAACCGCGTCACCTCCACCCACGACCCGACGGCGCACGCGGAGGTGGTCGCGATCCGGGCCGCCTGCGCCGGGCTGGGCCGCTTCGAGCTGCGCGGCGCCGAGATCTACACGAGCTGCGAGCCCTGCCCCATGTGCCTCTCCGCCATCTACTGGGCGCGCCTCGACCGGATCTGGTACGGCAACGACCGCACCGACGCGGCGCGCATCGGGTTCGACGACGCGCTCATCTACCGCGAGGTGGCGCTGCCGCCCGATGCCCGCCGGCTGCCCATGGCGCGCCTGCTCGCCGACGAGGCTCGGGCGGCGTTCGCCGCGTGGGAGCGGAAGCCCGACAAGGTCAGGTACTGACGGAAGGCCCCCAGGCGCCGTCGTGCACCTTCGCCGCCTCGTCCTCGAGCAGCGGCCCGACCACCTCCACCGCGCGCTGCCCCGCCGCGAAGACCGCGCGGCAGGGGAGGTCGAGGGTCGGGTTCTCCGGGTGGGCGCCGGTGATCTCCTTGAGCCGCCGCTCGGAGAGGCCGTAGACCACGCGCCCGATCCCGGCCCAGTAGGCTGCCGCGGCGCACATGGCGCAGGGCTCGGCGGAGCTGTAGAGCGTGCAGGACGCGAGGAACGAGGGTGAGTAGGAGCGCGAGACCTGCGAGGCGAGCAGCCGCTCGGCATGGGCCGTCAGGTCGCGGTCCGGCAGGTAGCCGTTCTCGCGCTCGGCGAGCACCTCGCCCGCCGGGCCGGCCAGCACCGCGCCGAAGGGGTGGTTCCCGTGCCCGCGGGCACGCCGGGCCACGTCGAGCGCCCGGCGCAGGAGGGCGAGGTCGTCGCGGGCGGGCCTGGCGGGGGGAGGCAGCATCGGGTCTCCGTCCCCTCGACCGCGGGCGAGCGAAAGGGGCGCGGCGCTCGGGGCGGGCGAATACATACCGCATCCGCCGCTGCGGTTCGACGCCGGGGACGCCATTGTTCGGCGTCAGCCTGGTGGCATAGTCTGGGCCCCCGATGCCGAACGAGACCGACCGCAGCGGCGGCGACGCCGAAGGCTCCCGCCCGCTCCCGTACCAGGACGAGATCGTCATCTCGTGGCCGGAGCTGCACCGCGACGCACGGTACCTCTCGCAGGTGCTGCACGAGCTCGGCGAGTGGAAGGGGATCATCGCCATCACCCGCGGCGGGCTGGTCCCGGCGGCGCTGGTGGCGCGCGAGCTGGACATCCGGCTCATCGACACGGTCTGCGTGGTGAGCTACGGCGGGGGCGGCGAGGGTTCCGCGGAGATGCGCCAGGGCGAGCTGCGCTGGCTCAAGATCGTCCAGGGGGACGGCGCGGGCTGGCTCCTCATCGACGACCTGGTGGACACCGGCGTCACCGCGCGCGCGGTCCGCGAGCGGCTCCCCCGCGCCCACTTCGCCACGCTGTACGCGAAGCCGCTGGGGCGGCCGGTGGTCGACACCTTCGTCAAGGAGTTCAAGCAGGAGAAGTGGATCTACTTCCCCTGGGACATCGACTACCGCTTCGTCTCGCCCATCAAGGATCGC
>DATIWK010000259.1:0-14248 GCA_035519395.1 Anaeromyxobacteraceae bacterium
GCCCACGCTCGCCGAGTTCAAGCCCCGGTTCATCGAGGGGCACGTGAAGGCGAACCGGCTCAAGCCCTCGACCGCGGAGGCCTACGAGAGCGTGTTCCGCACGCACCTCGAACCGGTCTTCGGGTCGCTGCGGCTCGACGCGATCGGCGACGAGCTCGTCCAGCGGTTCAAGGGCGAGCTGGTCGGGGACGAGATGGCGAACAAGTCCATCAACAACGTCCTCACGGCGCTGTCTGTGATGCTGAAGCGCGCCGTGGAGTGGAAGGTCATCGACGCGCTGCCGTGCCGGATCCGGCTCCTCAAGTGGGAGCTCGCCGACGTTCCGTTCTACGACTTCGCCGAGTACCGCTACCTCGTCGAGGCCGCGGCAGCGGTCGATCCCCGCATCGAGCTGCTCGTGCTCCTCGGCGGCGACGCCGGGCTCCGTCGCGGCGAGGCGATCGGCCTCGAGTGGACGGACGTGGACCTGCGGCGACGGACGATGCACGTCCAGCGCAGCTCGTGGAACGGACACGTCACGCTGCCGAAGGGCGGGCGCTCCCGCCGGCTGCCGCTGACCGAGCGGCTCGCCGAGGCGCTTCGGGCCCACCGGCACCTCAAGGGGCCGCGCGTCCTGTACTACGACGGCGGAGCGTCCCCGACGAACAAGGAGATCCGGATGTGGATGCAGCGGGCGCAGCGCCGGGCCGTGCTGCCGGCGACGGGCGCCTATCACATCCTCCGCCACACGTTCTGCTCGCACCTCGCGATGCAGGGCGCGACGGCGAAGGCCATCCAGGAGCTCGCCGGCCACCAGGACCTCACCACGACGCAGCGGTACATGCACCTGTCGCCGGCCCACAAGGATGCCGCGATCCGGCTCCTCGACCGGCGGCCGGTGGACGACCGCGAGGACGCTCCGGCTCCGGCCGATGACAACATCGGCCGATTCAAGACGGCAGCGTCGAACGCAACGCCGGCCCCGTCCGGCGTGAAGACCGTTGGAGACGGGTTGGAGACGAGCCTCCGGCCGGAGCCGGAGTCGAATCCTTCCGTGTAGTTAGTGAGTGGAGGCGCCGGGAATCGAACCCGGGTCCGAAAGACTTTCAGCGACTGGTCCTACGCGCGTATCCCGGAGAATTTACGTGGGCGGCAACCTCCGGGCCTGCGACCGCTCACGTTCTCGCCCTTTGATCTCGACCTCGGCAAGGCGGCTCGCTTCCCGCCAAGGTCCAGCCGGAGCTGACGTTCACACCCGGTACCCGGCGCTTCCGGGGGAACGCACGGCCTATTTTTAGGCCGCGAGAGCCATGGGCTCGTTCGCGTTTCTGCTTGGTCGGCTTTTTACGTGGCCAGCTGACCAACCACGGCGCGCACCTGACGCCTTCCGTCCTCCGTCGAAACCAGTTCGCCCCCAAATGTGCGAACCTGCTGTCCTTCTCTAAGACTTCCGCCGCCTTCGTCAAGCGGCGAAGCCATCCTAGCACGGGGGCGGACGGAGGAGCCGGTGCGCGGACGAAGGGCTGCCCGCGGGTCGCGACCCGCCCTGCGGCACGCATCTGCCCGCCCGCGAGCGGGCTCAGGCCGACGGGGTGTAGACCTCGGCGTACAGCTCCATCTCCTCCGCGAGGTCGTGCGCGATCAGATCGAGGTCGGCCAGCAGGTCCGGGTCCGGACCCCCGGCGAGGGCTTCGAGCGCGCGCGTCACGTCGTCGTCGTGAGAGAGGAAGTAGACGACCGCCTCCGGGACCCGCTCTCCTGGAACGAGGGCCATGTTCGAACCTCCCGCGCCTCGGCGAGCATGTGGCCACGCCGCGGGCCGGCTGCACCGGGCGCAATGGGGCTGCGGCAACGGAGCGCGCTTGGGCCACCGGAAGGTGGGGCCTCCCACAGAGAGTCCCCGAGCGTGCGGGGACTGGCCGAGCGCCCGGGGGAGATGGCGAGCGCCCTGTGGCCTGCCGAGCACCTTCGCTCGATCGCGCCCGCTCACCGGCCCGGCGCGGGATCGACCCGATCCTCGGGGCCGCCAACCCGGAACGCCTGCCCCCGTGCCGCCGCGTCCGATGCCTCGCGAGCCGCGAGGGTATCTGCCGGCCCCGCCGTGGCCGGCCGCATGGCGAACAGCGGCGGCGTGCGCCTTCCCCGCCCGTCCACCCACGCGACGGCCTCGCCCTCGTGCCGCGCGATCCGCGCGGCCGGCGCCGTGCGCCCGGGCGCCAGCAGGAACGCGCGAACCCGGTCCTCGGCGTCTGGGCCGTGCGCGACGACCGCGTTCACCAGCTCGCGCGCCGCCGGTGCCAGCCGCTCGGGGTGCGCGGTCGCGAGGAGGAGGCCGCCCGGATCGTGAGGCAGCTGCACGGGCCCGCGCCCGTCCGGCAGGAGATGCTCGGCGTCCACCAGCGCGATCCAGTGAGGCCGGCCGGTGCGCGCGCGGAGCTCCTGGAGGCGGGGGAGGAGCCGGGCGAGGAAGGCCGGGCGATCGGGGATCGGCACGGCGAGCAGGTCCACGACCGCGTTCGCCGAGGGGTCGGCGAGCACGGAGGCGACGTCGTCCACCGACGGCGCCTGCTCGGGCGTGCCGAGGACCGCGAGCCCGGAGGGCGCCCCGAGACCTCCGCGCGCGCCGACGAGGCACACCTGGTAGCCGCGCGCCAGGAGCCACTCCAGCGTGTACGCCGCGAAGCGGCCCGCGTCCGGGGTGGCCCCGGTGACGAGCAACCGCGCGCGCGCGGGCGTGAGGGTGACTTCGCGTCCGCCGCGCACGCCGATGGGTATGCGCCGCCGCGGCGGGTCCACCGCTCCGAGGTCGTCGGCCACGAGCCGGAGCGCGATCTCCTCGACCCCGGCGCCGTGGTCGCCGCGGGTGACGAGGTCTGCGCCGGACTTGACGGCGTCGAGGGCGTTCGCCACCGCCGCACCGCACTCGCAGGCGCGCAGCATGACGCGGTCGTTCTCGGCGTCCCCCACGCCCACGGTCTCGTGGAAGGTGAGCTCCAGCTCCTCGAGCGCCGCGGCGACCCCGCTCCGCTTGTCCACGCCGGCCGGCATGATCATCGCGGCGCCGCGGTTGAGCTCCACCGCCAGGTCGAGCCCCAGCTCGCGGATGCACTCGAGCGCCTGGAGCTCGTGCGGCTGCCGCGTCTCGATCACGACGCGGCCGGCGCCGAAGGGCACGCCCCGCGCACGCAGCGCGGCCGCGACGCCGGGCGGAGGGGAGGGGGCGAGCGCCACCTCCTCGCGCCGCCCGGGGCGGTAGAGGATCGCCCCGTTCTCGGCCACCACCCGGTCGAACAGGTCGAGGCGCGGGAAGACCTGCGCCAGGTCGGCGAGCAGCCGGCCGGTCACCAGCAACAGCCGGCGGCCCGAGGCGCGCACCCGCTCCAGCGCCGCGATGGTTCGCCGGGAAACCCGCCCGTGCTCCGCGAGCGTCCCGTCGTAGTCGGTGGCGAGCGCCAGGTATCTCAGGAGGCCTCCTCCCCGGTGGTGCCGCCGGACCGGCGCGCCCCCGCCCGCAGGAGGGTCCGCGGAAGGTTGGATGCGCGAGGGTCTGGTGGGTTTCGCTCGCACCCCCACGCGGGCGCGCCGGGGTGGTGCCCCATCGGCTCGCGAAACCCCGCCGGCCCTGCCGAATCCAACCTCGCCGTCCGGCCGGCGAGACGCCGGAAGCGAGGTCAGCCATGAGGATCGCGGTGTGGGCCGCATGCGCGGCGGCAGTGGTGTTCCCGGCTTGCGGGTCGAAGAAGCCGAGTTACGAGGCGTCGGCCGTCACGGCCCCGAGCGGCGCCTCCGGTGCGCACGAGGCCGAGGGGCAGTACCTGCGCCGGGATCTGGTCTCCGACGGCTTCCTGCCCGCGGAGCAGCCCCCGGACGCCGACCTGGTGAACGCCTGGGGGCTCGCCGCGCTGCCCACCTCGCCGTGGTGGATCGCGGACAACGGGACCGCGCTCTCGACGCTGTACGACGGCGACGGGGAGAAGCAGGCGCTGAGGGTGGCCATCCCGGGCGCGGGCGGCGCGCCGGCAGCGCCCACCGGGCTCGTCGCCAACACCACGACCGACTTCGTGATCATGATGGGGCCCACCACCGCGCCGGCCCGGTTCATGTTCGCGAGCGAGGACGGGACCCTCAGCGCCTGGACGCTCACCACCCCGCCGTCCACCACCGCCGTGGGCGTGATCGACAACTCGGCCTCCGGCGCCGTGTACAAGGGGCTCTCCCTCGCCTCGACCGCGGCCGGCTCCCGGCTCTACGCCACGAACTTCCACGAAGGGGTGGTCGAGGTGTTCGACGGCGCGTTCGCGCCGGTGCCGTCGCCGGGCGCGTTCATGGACCCGGCCATTCCGGCCGGCTTCGCGCCGTTCGGCATCCTCGCGGCCGGCGGCGTCGTGTACGTCACCTACGCCAAGCAGGACGCGGACCGGCACGACGACGTGCAGGGGCCCCACCTCGGCTTCGTGGACGCGTACGCGACCGACGGCACGCTCCTCCACCGCGTCGCCTCGCGCGGCAAGCTCGACGCACCGTGGGGGCTCGCCGTCGCGCCCGCCGACTTCGGGCCGCACTCGGGCCGGCTGCTCGTCGGGAACTTCGGCGACGGTCACATCGTCTCGTACGCGCTCCACGGCGACCGGGGCGACGGCCGGCGAGACCGGATCGACATGGCGGAGCGGGGGCGCGACGACGACGACGACGGCGGCGGCGCGGGTCGATACCTGACCGCCCGCGGCGGCCGGGTGACCATCGACGGGCTCTGGGCGCTCGCCTTCGGCAACGGGGCGCGGGCGGGCCCCACCAACGCGCTGTTCTTCACGGCCGGACCGGGCGACGAGGCGCACGGCCTGTTCGGGCGGATCGACTTCGTCCCGGGAGACTGAACGGACCCGCGGCCGCCCCCGGGGCGGTCCGCGGCGAGGAGGCGGCGGGCGTCGTGCCCGCCGCCTTCACCAGCTCAGGCGATCGAGTCGAGCATCTTCTGGAACCGGCCGGCGTGGGACTTCTCGGCCTTGGCCAGGGTCTCGAACCAGTCGGAGACCTCGGCGAACCCCTCCTCGCGCGCCGTCCTGGCCATCCCCGGGTACATGTCCGTGTACTCGTGGGTCTCGCCGGCGATCGCCGCCTTGAGGTTCGCGCCGGTGTCGCCCATGGGGAGCCCGGTGGCGGGATCGCCCACGGTCTTGAGGAAGTCGAGGTGGCCGTGCGCGTGGCCGGTCTCGCCCTCGGCGGTCTCGCGGAAGTTCATGGCGACCTCCGGGTACCCCTCCACGTCGGCGACCTTGGCGAAGTACAGGTAGCGGCGGTTCGCCTGCGACTCGCCGGCGAACGCGGCCTTGAGGTTGTCGTGGGTCCTGGTCCCGCTCAGCTTCTTCATCGGTCTTCCTCCTCGGCTGCGATCTGTTGAGACGCGGTCGATTTCTAGACTAAGTCTAAACAAGGCGCCACGGGAATTCGGGGTTCTCCCGCTCCCGCCGGCCCGCCGCCTCAGCGCCCGCGGCGCGCCGTGCCGCGCCGCCGTCCCCGCAGCACCACCTGGTACTCGCGGACGGCGAGGCCCTGCAGGCGATCGACCCGCCGGACCTCGAGCGCGTCCCAGGGGACGTCGTGGATGGCGCCGCTGGCGTCGTCGATGAAGTGGTGGTGGGGCGCCACGTTGGGGTCGAAGACCACCCGGCCCTCGGCGAGGACGAGCTGGCGCAGGAGCCGCCGCCGCACCAGCAGGTTGAGGGTGTTGTAGACGGTGGCGCGCGAGATCATCGGGAAGCCCTCGCGCACGCGCGTCCAGACCTGGTCGGCCGACGGGTGGGCGTCGGTGTGGAGCACGTACTCCGCGACCGCCAGCCGCTGGACGGACGGCTGGACGCCGTGGGCGCGGAGCAGCGAGGTGAGGTCGGCTGCCACGCCCTGTGAACTAAGGCCCTTGCCCGGCGCTGTCAACGCGGCACCCCGTCCTCCTGCCGCTCAGCGCCACGCGCCCGGCCTCGCGTAGACGTGGGCGAGCGGCACCTCGTCGAGGTACGCGCCCGCCACCGGCCGGGCGGTCCGGAACGCCGTCCAGACGCGCGCCTCCAGCTCGCGCGGGCGCCCCTCGACCGCGACGACCGCGAGGTCCGCCTCCTCCGGTCCGGCCGCGTCGGCGAGGTCGGCGCGGAGCCGGCCCTCGCGCCGGTAGAGCTCGACCGCCCCGGGGGCGACCGCGCCCCAGAAGACCCGCGCGCCGCGCGGCGCATGGGCCGCGAGCGCCGCCAGCACCGCCGCGGCGGCCTCGCCCCCGTCCTGCCGCGCGAGCCCGAGCGACGCCGCGCCGGGGGCGCCGCCGGCGATCTCGTTCCAGGCGGACGCGCCATGGGGGAAGTGGTGGATGGTGGCGCGCAGCGCCGGGTAGAGGGTCAGCAACGCCAGCGCGCCCGCGAGCGGGCGCGCGCGCGCCGGCCAGGTGGTGCGCGCCGCGGCGAGGAGGGCGCGGCCGGCGAGGAGGGCGAGGAAGGGCATCGCCGGAAGCCAGGGCCGCAGCCCCGGCGCGAACGGCGCCAGCCCCGCCGCCGCGAGCCCGAGCGGCCCGAGCGCGCCGAGGAGGAGCAGCAGCTCGTCCTCGAGCGAGGCCTCCCCGCCGCGGAGCGCGCCGCCGAGGCGCACGACGGCGTGGACGAGCCCGCCGGCCGCGGCGGCCAGCAGGGCCGCCGGCAGCGTGAGGGCGGTGACGGCGAGCGGGTAGAGCGGGCCCAGCGGGCCATTGCGGACCACCTCGCCCAGGAACGGCCAGGCGGCCGGCGCCGCGAGCGGGAAGAACGCAGCGGGGGCGCGCGCCAGGGGGGCGCGGAGCAGCCACGGCCAGGCCGCCAGCACCACGAGCGGCCCCACCACGGCCATCGCCGGCAGCGCCGGGATGGCGCGCCGCGTCCGGAGCCGGACGGCGCCGGCGTGCACCGCCAGGAGCGGGAGGATCGCCCAGCCGTCGCTGCGGATGGCGGCGGCGGCGCCGAAGGCGATGGCGGCCGCCGCGATCCAGCGGAGCTGGAGCCGGCGCGAGGCGGCGAGCAGGGCGCGCCGCCAGGCGAGGAACGTGGCGATCCACGCCGCCGCCTCGGCCAGATCGGGCGTCGCGAGCAGGCCCTGGTGGAGGTGGCGCGGCGCGAGCCAGAAGGCGAGGGGGGCGAGCACGGCCAGCCCGGCGCCGCCCAGGTCGTGGCCGAGCAGGGCGAGGACGAACGAGAGCGCGGCGGCGAACAGCACCGCGCCGAGCCGCCAGGCGACGAGGTCGAGGCCGGCCTTCGCCAGCGAGGCGTGGACGAGGCCGAGCGCCGTCTCGGCCAGCGGCGGGTGCGGACGGGGGCCGCCGAAGGCGGCGTCGGCGTCGGCCGCGGCCCGGAGCGGGTGGGCCGGCGCGGAGAGGAGCACGCCGGCCTGCCGCCCCGCGGCCGCCATCGCCTCGGCCTCGTCGCGCGACACCCCGGGGCCGCGGACGAGCAGCGCCAGGGCGGCGAGCGTCACCCCCGCCGCGGCGAGCGCGATCCGCCGGCCTCCGCCGCGGCCGGTCGCCTCCGCCGCGGCGCCGGGCGATGCGGTCATGGCAGCGTCACCAGGTCCACGCAGACGGCGGGCGCGTCGGGAGCGGCGGCGGTCACGAGGAGCGCGACGGCCCGGGCGCTCCCGGCGTGCAGGGTGGTGTCGATCCGGAAGGGCTGCCAGCGCCCGGCCGCCGTCAGCTCCACCGAGCCCACCTCGTCGCCGTCGATCTGGAGCGCGAGGCGAAGCGGCGCCCGGAGCGGCGCCCCCGCCGCGCCCTCGCCGGGCGGGGCGGGGATCGCGGCCGCGTGGCCGCGGAGGGTGCGCCCCATGGGCACGTCCGCGAACGAGATCGTGACGGGCGCGCCCGCGGCCGCGTCCGGGCGCACCACCAGGCACGGCCTCGCCAGCCCGGCGACGTCGCGCACCTCGCGCGCCACGCGGGCCGCTCCGGGCGGCGGGCAGGAGAAGGCCCCGGCGGGATCCGGCGCGCAGCGGCCGTCACCCACAGTCACGGTCGCGGCGGCGAGGCGGTCGGGGAGGAAGGCGAGGGGCAGCGCGGGTGCGGCGACGTCGTAGCGCGTCACCTCGATCGCCCCGAGCCGCAGCGGCCCCTCCGCCCGTGCCGCGCGCTCCAGCAGGTCGATCTCGGCCCGCCAGGGCGCGCGCGGGAGGTCGGGGAGGGCGACGAGCCAGACGCGCCGTACGCCGACGAGGTCCTCGCGGTCCAGCCGCGGCAGCGCGAGCACCGGGATCTGCGCGGGCAGCACCTCGCGCGTCCGCTCCGCCCAGGCGGGAGAGGGGACCGCAGCGTCGCCGGGACGGCCGTCGCGCGCGAGGAGGGCGGCGGCCGCCGCCCAGTCGAGCGGCGCGGGGAGCCGCGCCGGGAGCCCGGCCTGGAAGAGGATGCCCCAGACGCCGAGCGCGGCGACCGCGGCGGCGAAGGCGGCGGCGACCCCGCGGAGCGGCGTCGGGCGCCGCGCCCAGAGCCAGGCGGCGGCGTCGCGCGCCTGCCTCGCGCGGCGCGACGCCTCGTCCCGGAGGGCGGCCCGGACGCGGCGGGCGATCCGGGCGCCGAGCCGCGGAGGCCGCGCGTCCACCGGCGTCGGCGTTCGGGGCTGCGGTGGCATCGAAGGCGCTCGGTTGCGCTGGCGTGCCTCGACTTCGCGCCCGCCGCGACGGGCGCTCCGCTCGGCACGGACGGGGTCCGCTGGTCCCGGAGCCTACCGGCTCGAGATCAGGTCTTGGCGAGCCGGATCCTCCGCTCGCTCTTCTCGCGGCAGAACGTGTCGAGGTCCATCTCCGGGTCCGCGGGCAGCGCCGGCGACCACGACGGGTGCATGGCGCACTTGGCGTCGTAGCAGTGGTGGAGATCCCAGAGGTGGCCGACGGCGTGGATCGCCTCGCGGCCCAGCCGGCGCCGGAACACCTCGATGGAGGCCTCCGAGACCCCGCGCGCCGGCAGCCGCGCCGTGGTGATCACGGCCTTCTCGCCGCCGTACTCGGCGAAGCCCCAGCAGGGCGGCTCGCCGAGCGGTCCCGGCTTGAGCGCGAGCGGGGCGCTGGTGATGTAGAGGACCTTGTCGTCGGCGAAGGTGCGGACCGGCTGGACCTCGGCGAGGAGCCTCATCGCGTCCACGCGGCCGTCCCGGGTCTCCGCCTCGCGCGGCATGGGGCGATCGCCGGCGAACTCGGTGCCGAGCCCGAACGCCTGGTAGAGCGTCCGCGTCAGGAACGCGACGTCCCCGGGGTCGAGCTTGTCGAGGGCCACGATCCGGATCACTTCTTCCCTCGCTTCCGGGCCGGTCTGGCCGCCTTCCGGGCGGCGGGCTTCTTCTCCTTCTTCTTCGGGGGCCGCCCGGCGTGCCTGGCGGCCTTCCCCTTCGCCCCGGGCTGCTTCTTCGCCTCGCGGGGCTTCGCCTTCGGCTCGCCCGCCTTCTTCGCCCTGGGCGCGGGCGCAGCCTCCTCCTCTTCGGCGCCCGCCTCCTGACCCTCGGCCGGCTTCTCCTCGGCGCCCTCGGTCTCGCCCTCGCTCTTCTCCTCGCCCGCGAGACCCAGCTCGGAGAGCTCGGGCAGGCCGAGATCGTCCAGGCCGATCTCGTCGCCCTCGCCCTGGGCGGCGATGGGCCGGCGCCTGGGGCGCGACGGGAGCTGCACCGGCCTGGGCGGCGGCTTGAGATCGAACTTCACGCCGGCCGGCGGCATCAGCGCGTAGTCGATGTAGTCCTCGGCGAGACCGGGCGGCACCGCGAGCGAGACGGCCACCTCGTGCACGAGGAGGTGGCGCGCGTTGTCGTACTGCTCCCGCTCCTTGGTGGGCAGCGGCCGGATCCGGGAGAGCGAGTGCAGCCCCTTCACCACCTCGGCCACGCCGAGCACGCCACCCGCCATGAGCCGGTCGGCGTTGTCCCGGTGCCGGACCTTCCAGTCCAGCTCCGGGTCGTCGAACTGCGCGGCGAGGTAGTGGAACACACCCTCGATCTGGTCCTTGCTGGCCACCCGGCGCAGGCCGACCGCCGGGATCTTGTTCACGGCGACCATCACCGTGGACCCGTCCTCCTCGCGGCGGACGCGGACCATGGGGTGCTTGACGCCGGCGATCTCCAGCTCCTGGACGCCCACCACCTCGCACACGCCCTGGTTCGGATACACGACCCGGTCGCCCGGCTCGAGCTCGGAAGCGTCGGTGATGATCCCCTCCACCGCCGGAAGCTGCTCCTTCGGCTCCTCGGGATGGCGACCGGGCGGGCCTCTCACGGTCCCCCCTCTACCATGCGATCTGCGAGGCGGCAATCGCCGCGGGAGGAGGGCAGCCCCGTGCGAGGGGCCGCGCCGCCGGCATCAGGGGGGCGTGCCCCTGGCAAGATCGCAGGGTGAACCCGGTCAGCGGCCGGCCCGCGCCCCCTCGGCGTCCGGGAGCAGCTCGGCCGCCTGCAGCCGCCGGGAGGCGAGGTCCACGAAGGCGGGGTCGCGCTCCATCCCCAGGAACCGGCAGCCCGCGCGCAGCGCGGCGACGCCGGTGGTCGCGGAGCCCGAGAACGGGTCCACCACCAGGTCTCCGGGCGCCGCGCTCGCCGCCACGACGCGCTCCAGCAGCGCGAGCGGCTTCTGCGTGGGGTGCTTGCCGTGCACCTTCTCGCGCGGCCCGGGCGTCGGGACCGACCAGACCACCTGCTCGCCGCCCGGGGCGGGGCGCTCCGCGATCTGCCACAGGTCGCGCATCTGCTTGCCGCCGTTGGCGGCCTTCATCGCCCGGTAGTTGAAGCGGTGGGCGAGCGGCTTCTCCCGCGTCGGGCTCGCCCAGAGCAGGATCTCGGTGGAGTGGGTGAAGAAGCGGCAGGCGAGGTTCGGGGAGGCGTTGGGCTTGTACCAGGTGACGGTGTTGAGCAGGTGGAAGCCCAGCTCCTGCATGGCGAAGCCGATGGAGAAGATCACGTGCTGCGTGCCGGAGACCCAGATGGTCCCGGAGGGCGCGAGCACGCGGCGCGCCGCCTGGAGCCAGCGCTTCTGGAAGCCGTGGTCGGTCTCGATGCCGCGCGAGGCGTCCCAGGTCCCCTTGTTCACGCTGGCGCGCCGGCCGCTCTGGCAGGTCGTCCCGCCGTTGGAGAGCATGTAGGGCGGATCGGCGAAGACCAGGTCCACCGAGTGCGGCGGGAGCCGCTCCAGCGTCTCGAGGCAGTCGCCCTGGACGAGCGCCCAGCGCCTCCCGCTCGCCGCGGTGTCCGGCAGGTGGTCCCAGGGGTGGAGGTCGAGGCGTCGGGCCATATCGCCGAATCGTATGGGCGATATCGGATCCGTAAAGTTTTCGGCGGTGCAGTCGGGTATCTTCGCGCGCGCCATGCCCGATCCCCGTTCCCCCTCCCGCCTCGGCCTCGCGATGGAGGATCTCCTCACCGGATGGCTCGTGCCCGGCGCGGCGCTCGCCGCGCTCGCCGCGGCGGCCGGGCTCTACCTCGCCGGGCTCCTCGCCGAGGGACCGGCCGCGGCGTGCGCGATCGCCATCGTGGGGCTCCTCGCGGCGCTGCTCATGATCCGCCACGCGGTCGCGGGCGCCGATCGCGCCGGCCGCCTCCTCGCCGCCGTGGCCGCGGTGGCGACGGCCGCGCTCGTCATCGTCCCCGGCGTGACCACGGTCGTCCCGGGGGTTCCGCTCTTCGAGGGGCAGCTCGGCCAGGTCGGAGATCAGCTCCCCGTGCCGGCCGGAGTGACCGGCGCCGTGCGGCTGCTGGTGAGCACCCGGCTCCCGCCGGGCGGCGCGCCGTCCATCTCCTTCCGGATCGGCGGCGGCAGGGCGCCCGTCGAGGGGAAGGTGGAGCGCACGCTCTCCCCGACGCGCGTGGGCCGCGGTGCGCGGGCCATGGTCCCGCACGACCACTCGGCGGAGTACCTCTCCGCCGACCTCCCGCAGGGCGCGCCCTCCCTCCGGCTGGAGCGGCTCCAGGGCGAGGCGGCGGCGCCGCTCACGGTGCAGGCGTTCCCGGAGCGGCTGCCGCTCGGGTGGCTGTGGGCGCTCTCGGCGGCGGTGCTCGCGCTCGCCGCGGCGGCGGACGCGCGGCTCGGCGGAAAGGACCACGCGGGGGCCATCGCCGGCATGGCGCTCGCCTTCGCGCTGCTCGTCACCGCCAATGCCACCCCGCAGGCGGCGGTGGGTCCCGTGCTCGGCGGTGTGCTGCTCGGCGCGCTCGGCGGCGCCCTCGCCGGCTGGGTGGCCGGGCTCGTCGCCCGCCGGGTGGTGCCGTCCAGCGCGCCGCGGCGCGGGCGCGGCGGGTGACGGCCTCGCGCCCTCCGGGGGCGCGGGCCGTCCGGAGCGGTTACGCTCCCCCGGTGGCGGAGCTGGACAGCGCGTTCGTGAAGGCGGCGGCCCGCCGCTGCGGGTTCCACAAGGTGGGCGTGGCGCGGGCGGAGCGGCTCGACCCCGGCCCGCTCGACCGCGTGCTGGCGCGCGGCGCGGAGGCGGACATGGTCTGGCTCCGCACCCAGCGCGCCGAGCGGCTCGATCCGGCTCGGCTCCTGCCCGGCGCCCGCAGCGTGGTGGCGGTGGCGCTCTCGTACCACGCCGGCGAGTCCGCGCCGTCGCCGCGCGGGGCGGGGGAGGTGGCCCGCTACGCGCGCGGCCGGGACTACCACGTGGTCATGAAGCGGAAGCTGGCCGCGCTCCGCGAGGAGATCGCCGGGCGCGACCCCGGCGCGCGCGCCTTCGGCTCGGCCGACTTCGCGCCGGTGATGGAGAAGGTCTGGGCGGAGCGGGCCGGCCTCGGCTGGATCGGCAAGAACGGCTGCCTCATCACGCCGGAGTTCGGCAGCTGGGTCGTGCTCGGGACGCTCCTCCTGGATCGGGAGCTGGAGCCGGACGCGCCGCACCCGGAGCGCTGCGGAAGCTGCCAGGCCTGCCTGCCGGCGTGCCCCACCGGCGCGATCCCGGAGCCCGGGTTCGTGGACGCGCGGCGCTGCCTCTCGTACTGGACGATCGAGCGGCGCGGCGAGATCCCCGGCGAGATGGCCGCGCGGCTCGGCGGCCGCGCCTTCGGCTGCGACGCCTGTCAGACGATTTGCCCGTGGAACGAGGGCCTCGAGCCGTCAGCGGACGTGGACCTGGTCCCCCGCCCCGGCCAGCTCGCGCTCGACCTCGAGGGCCTCCTGCGCCTCTCCGCGGACGAGTACCGCCGGCGCTTCCACGGGACCGCGCTCGCCCGGGCGCGGTACGACGGCCTCGTCCGGAACGCGATCCTGCTCGCGGGCGAGACCGGAGAGGCGCGGTGGGCGCCCTGGGTGGAGCCGCACCTCGCGAGCCCGCACCCCGGCGTGCGGGCGGCGGCGGAGTGGGCGATGGCGCGTCTGTCTGGCATCCCGCGCTCCCCCCCCTCTCCCTAGCCCTCTCCCCCCGCCACGCGGGAGAGGGGGGCCTCCTCCTCTGCGGCGAGCGGCTCACGGCGCCGTTCGTGATGGGCGGCGCGATGGTCCTCGCCGGCGTCGTCATGGCGGAGCGGGACTGATAGCGTGGGTCCATGGCTTTGGACGGATGGGAAGTCGCGGCGGGGTGTCTTCGAGCGGAGGAGGCCGAGATGCTGGCGGAGCTGCTCGAGTCCGCGGGGATCTCGTCGGTCGTGGAGGACCTCGGTACGGCGGGCATCCTCCCGCTGAGCCTGGGCGGGGCGCGGGTCCTGGTGCCGTCCGGAGACGCGCCGCGCGCCAGGGAGATCGTCGGCTCGAGCGGCGTCTTCCGCGGCGCGGGCGGCGACGGCGAGGAGATCCCGCAGGAGGAGTGGGAGGCGCCTCCGTCTCGTGCGGAGGACGAGCCACGTGGACGTGGCCTCGGGGGCCGCTTGGGTGCGACGCTCGGACTCGTGCTGGGCGCCCTCTTCCTGGCCGCGCTCATCTGGCTCGCACTGTCCGGGCCAAGTCGGCCCGAGTTGCCCGAGCGGCCGTGGCGGACGCCGCCCGCCCGCCGCCCGTTCCCTTGAAGCCGCACGCTTGTCCGCCGGCCGCTGCCGCGTTAGCTGAAGCGCATGCTCTCCGCCGCTCAGCTCGCCGCCGCGCGCACCGGCTGGGCCGTCGGCCCGGTCCTGGAGCGCGCCGTGCTGCGCGCCACCGGGAAGGACGCGAAGGACTACCTGCACCGCATGACCACGCAGGACGTGAACGCGCTCGCGCCGGGCCGCTCGGCCTACGCCGCCGTCCTGAACGCCAAGGGGCACCTCCTGGCGGACGCGCACCTGCTCGTGCAGGAGGACGGCGTCCTCCTCGATCTCGACCCGGTCGCCGCGGAGCA
>DATIWK010000260.1:0-13267 GCA_035519395.1 Anaeromyxobacteraceae bacterium
GGATGGGCGCGAGCCCCATCGACGGCTCGTCGAGGAGGAGGATGCGCGGGCGGGTCACCAGCCCCCGCGCGATGGCGAGCATCTGCTGCTGCCCGCCCGAGAGCGAGCCCGCCAGCCCGCGGCGGCGCTCCCCCAGGATCGGGAAGCGCCGGTACTGCTCCTCGATCAGGCCGGCGCGCTGGGCGGGGGCCACGGCCCGCGGGCGCCCCTCCGCGGCGAGGCGCAGGTTCTCCTCCACCGTCATCCGGCCGAGGATGGCGCGTCCCTCCGGCACGAGCACGATGCCCTCGGCGACCGCACGGTGGGCGGGGAGGTGGGTGACGTCGCGGCCCTCGAGCGCGATCCGGCCGCCCGCGGCCCGGACCAGCCCGGCGATGGCGCCCAGCGTGCTGGTCTTGCCGGCGCCGTTCGGGCCGATCAGCGTGACGATCTGGCCCCGGCGGACGGACAGCGTGACGCCGCGGACGGCGTTCACGTGGCCGTAGGCGACCTGGAGGTCGTCGACCTGGAGCAGCGGGGCCTCGCTCATCGCTCCGCTCCCAGGTAGACGGCGATCACCTCCGGGTCCTTCGCCACCTCTGCGGGCGTCCCCTCGGCGATGACCTTGCCGAAGTCGAGGACCGTGATCCGGTGGCAGACGTCCATCACCAGCTTGACGTTGTGCTCCACGAGCAGCACCGAGTGGCCGTGGCGCGCCACCTCGCGGATCACCTCCGCGATGGACGCCACCTCGGCCGGGTTCATGCCCGCGGTGGGCTCGTCGAGCAGCAGCACCCCCGGGTCGGAGGCGAGGGCGCGCGCGATCTCGACCCGGCGCTGCTCGCCGTAGGAGAGGTTCGCGGCGCGCTCGGCGGCGCGCTCCCTCATCCGGACGCGATCGAGGAGGGCCACCGCCCGCGCCCCCGTGGTCATCGCCTCCTCGCGGGCGGCGGGCAGGAAGAAGAGGTGCTTCCAGTACGGGGCGCGGCGGGCCAGGTGCGCGCCGACGATCACGTTCTCGAGCGCGGTCATCTCCGGGAACACGCGGATGTTCTGGAAGGTGCGGGTGACGCCGCGCGCGGCGATCCGGTCGGGCGGGAGCCCGTCGATCCGCTCGCCGCGCAGCCGGATCTCCCCGCCGGTGGGGCGCATCAGCCCGGAGACGAGGTTGATGATGGTGGTCTTGCCCGCGCCGTTGGGGCCGATGAGGCCGTGGATCTCGCCCTCGGCCACCTCGAAGCTCGCGCCGTCCACCGCCCGCACGCCGCCGAAGGCGCGCTCGACCTCACGCAGCCGGAGCAGCACGGGACCTCCGCTCGCGCGACCGGGCGCGCAGGCGCGACGGCAGCGAGGCGATGCCGTTCGGCAGGAAGAGGATGACGACGAGCAGCACCAGCCCGTTCACGAAGAGCCGCAGCGGGCCCGGGGCCACCCCGAGCGCCGACCCGGCGGCGCGCAGCACCTCCGGGAGCGCGGTGAGGAACGCCGCACCGACCACCGGCCCGACCACGCCGGTCGCGCCGCCCACCACGGCGTAGACCAGCATGTCCACCACGCGCGAGAACGAGTACCCGGACGGCGAGACCATGAAGGTGAGGTGCGCCTCGAGCCCGCCGGCGAGCCCCGCCAGCGCCGCGCCCGTCACGAACATGCCGAGCTTGTACGCGGTGGTGTTGACGCCCATGGTGCGCGCCGCGGACTCGTCCTGGCGGATCGACTCGAGCGCGTACCCGGCGCGCGATCCGCGCAGCCGCCACAGCGCGAACATCGCCGCGCCCAGGCAGGCGTAGACGAGGAGCGGCCCGGCGCGCTGCGGGAGCCCGACCAGCCCGAGCGCGCCGTTGGTGTAGTCCCAGTTCACGAACCAGAGCCGGACCATCTCGCCGAAGCCGATGGTCGCGATCGCCAGGAAGACGCCGCGCAGCCGCAGCACCGGCAGGCCGAGCGGGACCGCGACCAGCGCGGGGACGGCCGTGCACGCCGCCAGGATGGGCGCGAGGGGGAGGCCCGTCTTCTGCGTGAGGAGCCCGCCGGTGTAGGCGCCGATGGCCATGAACCCCGCGTTCGCGAGCGAGAGCTGGCCGCAGGCGAGCGTCGCGTAGACCGAGAGCGCCAGGATCGCGTTCAGCCCGATGAAGGCGACCACCGACTGGTAGGTGAGCCAGGCCTCCTGGAGCCACCCGACCACGCTAGGCCTCCCGCGTGGCGGCGGCCCCGAGCAGCCCGCGGGGCCGCAGGAGGAGGATGAGGAAGAGGACCGCGAACGACACCACGTCGCGGTAGGACGAGCCGAAGGCGGCCACGGTCCAGACCTCGCACAGCGCCAGCACGTACGCGGCGATGACCGCGCCCGGCATGCTGCCCATCCCGCCCAGGATGATGATGGCGAGCCCCTTCAGCTCGACGGCGCGCCCCATGTCGGGCGCCACGTAGTTGTACGCGACGCCGTAGAGGACGCCGGCCGCGGCGCCGAGCGCCGACGAGACGAAGAACGCGGCCGCGATCACCCGGTCCACGTTCACGCCCAGGATGCGCGCCGCGGTCGGGTTCTCGGCCACCGCCCGGATCTGCCGGCCCAGCCGGGTCCGGCGCACCAGGACCGTGAGCGCGGCCAGCACCAGCAGCGCGATGGCGAAGATGATGATCTGGACCACCGTCACGGAGATGCCGAGCGCGCGCTGGAGGCCGGGGAGGGCCCTGGCGTGCGCCTCCGGGATCATGCCGAAGGGGAAGCGTTGCTGGTCCGGTCCCCAGGCGGCGAGCGCCACCGCCTCGACGATGGTGGCCACCGCGATCGAGCTGATCAACCCGGCGATGTTGGAGTTGGCCCGGCCGCGCAGCGGGCGGAAGGCGACCCGCTCCAGCGCGATCCCGATCGCGCCGCCGGCGGCGACCGCGATCGGGAAGGAGAGGAGCGGGTGGAGGTGCAGCGACTCCACCAGCGTCAGCGCCACGAACGCGCACAGCATGAAGACTGCCTGGTGCGCGAGGTTCAGGATGTCGAGGACGCCGAAGACGAGCGTGTAGCCCAGCGCGAACAGCGCGTAGATGGAGCCGATGAAGACCCCGTTGACGACCTGCTGGGCCACGCGCGCGCCGTCCGCCGGCCGCGCCTACTGCACGATGGCGAAGGCGCCGTCCTTCACCACCTGGAGCGCCGGCTCGTGGTCGGCGTCGCGCCCGGGCGTGAAGGAGAACTTCCCGAGGGGCGTGTCGAGGCTCTTCACCTTGGCGAGGCCCGCCAGGATGTCCTCGCGCCCGCCCTTCATCCCGGCCTGGCGGATGGCCTCGGCGATGACGAGGCCGCCGGTGTAGGCCTGCGCCGCGAACTGGTCCGGGTTCACGCCGCGCGCCTTCATCGCCTCGATGAACTTCACGTTGACGGGGTCGGTCGAGGCGCGGTTCCAGGCGGTGCCCACCAGCACGCCCTCGGCGGCGGGCCCGGCGTTCTTGACGAAGGCGGGGCTGTTGAACCCGTTGCCGCCCACGATGGGCCCGGTGTAGCCGAGCTGGCGCGCCTGGCTGACGATGGCGGAGGCGTTGTCGGCCAGGGCCGAGACCACCAGGACGTCGGGCTTGAGGCCCTTCAGCTCGGTGAGCTGCGGGGTGAAGTCGCGGTCGGGCTTCGCGAAGGTCTGCGTCCCCAGGATCCGGACGCCCATCGTCTCCAGCGAGGCCTTCATCACGTCGTACCCGGCCTTGGTGAAGACGTCGTCGTTGCCGTAGAAGACCGCGGCCGTCTTGAAGCCGAGCTTGGCCTGCGCGCGCCTGAGCGCGCCGGGAATGACCTGCTTCTCGGTGAGCGAGTCGCGCCAGATGTGGTCGCCGATCTCGGTGATGCCGGCGGCGGTGTTGGAGACCGCGAGCACCGGGACCTTGCTGCCCTGGGCGATCGGGTCGGCGGCGGTCGCCATCGTCGAGAGCGTCGGCCCGACGATGACGCTCACCTTGTCGCGGTTGATGAACCGCTGGTAGACGTTGATGGCCTGCTCCTTGGTGGAGCCGTCGTCCTCGACGACGAGCTCGAGCTGGATCCCCTTGAGCGAGCCGCCCTTGTTGATCTCGTCCACCGCGAGCTGAAGGCCGGCGCGCTGGTTCGGGCCGTAGGGCGCGCCCGCGCCCGTCATGGACAGCGCCGCGCCGATCTTCACCGTCTCGACACCGTGCGCGGATCCGGCGGAGAGGAGCGCCAAGGAGGCAAGAGCGGGAGCAAGCGTGCGTCTCATGGAGTGAACCTCCCGTAGAAAAAGAAGAATCTTGCTCCTACACCACGCGACATCGCCGCGCAAGAGGTCGTCGGGCGCTACGCGCTGCATCAATGATCTGCGGCAAATGCGCGCACGATCTCGCTTGAAAACTTCATTCGGGTCAGGCGATGTAGTACGCAACCGTTGCACGCAAAGTTCGCAGGAACGTCACGCAGCCATTCACCTGGCGTATCGCTTCACCAGTCGTAGCAAACACCCGGCGCATCGGAGGTAACGACGTGAAGAAAATGAACGCTCTCGGAATCGGCATCGCATTGCTGCTCGGCACGGCTCAGGTCGCGCGCGCGGACGAACCCTCGCCCTTCACGTTCGCGCTGCACGGGTTCGTGTCCTTCTCGATGTACGCGCAGGACGCGCAGCTCAACCCCAGCGGCGGTCAGCAGTCCCTCTACGCGACGCACGCCTTCGACACCGACAAGCTCTCGCTGAGCGGCGACGTCCGGCAGTCGCGCTTCAACTTCTCGGTCGCGGGCCCGAAGGTCCTGGGCGGCGCGACGCCGAAGGGCGTCCTCGAGATCGACTTCTTCCAGGGGAACGGAGCCGGCGGCTTCGGCGACGTCTCGCTCCTGAACCGGATGCGGCTCGCCTACGTCGAGCTCGACTTCAACAACGGGCACCGCCTGGCGTTCGGCCAGATGAACGACCTCATCTTCGCCATCGCGCCGACCTCGCTCGCGCACATCGCCTTCCCCGCCGGATACGTCGCCGGCAACGTCGGCTGGCGCCGTCCGGCGATCTGGGGCTTCCACACCATGGGCGGTGGCGAGGGTCTCAAGAGCGAGTTCGCGTGGGAGATCGGCCGCAGCCAGTGGAACGAGAACGCCACCGCCGGCTCCTTCGCCCCGGGCGCGCCGGCGACCTTCGGCACGACGGTCGCCGAGGCCTCGGGCCTCCCGGCCGTCGAGGCGCGGTACACCGTCTCGCAGGGGAAGGCCTGGTCGGCGTTCGTGACCGGCCACTGGAACACCATCGACGAGAACGGAGTCGGCGTGAAGGGTGGCCCGTCGCTGCAGACCATGGCCCTGAACGTCGGCGGCAAGGTCGTCGCGGGACCGCTCACCGTCCAGGCCACGGGCTTCACCGGCAAGAACCTCGCGCCGCTCATCGGCAACTTCCTCACGTTCCAGCTGCTCAAGACCCAGTCGACCGGCCCGCTCCCCGTCACTCATGACGACCTCCACGAGATGGGCGGCTGGGTGCAGGCGGGCTTCAACTTCACGAAGGAGCTCTCGCTCTGGGGCGAGATCGGCACGGACAAGCCGAACTGGGACGACGTTCGCAAGGTGACCTACGCTGCAAACCCCGCAGGCACGCCCGGCAAGCCGCTCCAGAACGTGACCACCGCCGGAATGCTCGCCTACCGAGACGGCGGCTTCGCGTACGGCCTGGAGTGGTTCCACTTCCACACCAAGTACCAGGCGGCCGCCATCCAGGTCGTGAAGGGCGACCAGTGGCTGGCGTCCTTCAACTACTTCTTCTAGCCGCATCCGCGGCAGCCTGAGGTCCTCGGGGCCCCGACCGTCGCCCGGCGGTCGGGGCCCTCGCTTCTCACGCTCGGTGCGAGCACCCCCGGGAGGTCCTTGAATCCCGCCCCCGCGCGGGCAAAACGGATGTTTCCATCCGCCGCGAAGCGCCCCGAAGTCCGGAGGAGGAATGGACGGAGACGTCATCCTCGAGACGCGCGAGCTGAGCAAGGACTTCCAGGGCTTCGTGGCGGTCAACCGCGTGAACCTGCGCGTCCGCCGCGGCTCGATCCACGCGCTCATCGGCCCGAACGGCGCCGGGAAGACCACCGTCTTCAACCTCCTCACCAAGTTCCTCGCGCCGTCGTCCGGCGCCATCCTCTACGACGGCCGCGACATCACCGGCGAGCGGCCGGCCCAGGTGGCGCGGCAGGGGCTCGTCCGCTCGTTCCAGATCTCGGCGGTCTTCCCGCGGATGACCGTCCTCGAGAACGTCCGCGTGGCCCTCCAGCGCCGGCTCGGAACGTCGTTCCAGTTCTGGAGGTCGCCCCGCTCGCTGGAGGTGCTCGACGACGACGCGCTGCGGCTCCTCGAGGCGGTGGACCTGAGCGCCTTTCGCGACACGGTGACCGTCGAGCTGCCCTACGGCCGCAAGCGCGCCCTGGAGATCGCCACCACCCTCGCGCTCGACCCGCGGCTCATGCTGCTCGACGAGCCGACCCAGGGCATGGGGCACGAGGACGTCGGCCGCGTCACCGCCCTCATCAAGCGGGTGGCCGCCGACCGGACCGTCCTCATGGTCGAGCACAACCTCTCGGTGGTGGCGGACCTCTGCCACACCATCACCGTCCTCCAGCGGGGCGCCGTGCTCGCCGAGGGGCCTTACGAGCAGGTCTCGAAGGACCCTCAGGTCCTCGAGGCGTACATCGGAGGCGCGCCTTGAGCCTGGTGGCCTCCAGCGCGCAGACGTCCGCGCAGGAGTTCCTGCGCGTCTGGGACCTCCACGCCTTCTACGGCGAGTCACACGTCCTCCACGGGGTGGACTTCGTGGTCGGAAAGGGCGAGCTGGTGACGCTGCTGGGCCGGAACGGCTCGGGGCGCACCTCGACCCTCCGGGCCATCCTCGGCCTGGTGGGCCGGCGCACCGGCCACGTCGCCGTGAACGGCCGCGAGACCATCGGGATGCCCACCCACCGCATCGTCCACCTGGGGCTCGGCTACTGCCCCGAGGAGCGCGGCATCTTCGCGAGCCTCTCCGCCGAGGAGAACCTCCTCCTGCCGCCGCCGGTGGCGAGCGGCGGGATGTCGGTCGAGGACATCTACACGATGTTCCCGAACCTGTACGAGCGCCGGAAGAGCCCGGGGGCGCGGCTCTCGGGCGGGGAGCAGCAGATGCTGGCCATGGCGCGCATCCTCCGGACCGGGGCGCGCCTGCTGCTCCTCGACGAGATCACCGAGGGGCTCGCCCCGGTGATCGTCCAGGCGCTCGGCCGCGCCGTCCGGGCGCTCAAGGAGCGGGGCTTCACCATCGTCCTGGTCGAGCAGAACTTCCGCTTCGCGGCCCCGCTGGCGGACCGCCACTACCTCGTCGAGCGCGGGCGGATCGTGGACATGATCCCCGCCGCCCAGCTCGACGCGCGGATGGAGTCGCTGCACCACTTCCTCGGCCTCTAGGCCGACGAAACGGAGGAACACCGCATGAGACGGATCGCGCGCTTCGCCCTCGCCCTCTCCCTCGCCCTCGCCGCGAACGCCGCCCGCGCCCAGGGGAAGATCTCGGACGGCGTGGTCAAGATCGGCGTCCTCACCGACATGACCGGCGCCTACTCCGACCTGGCCGGTCCCGGCTCGATCGCCGCCGCGCAGATGGCGGTGGACGACATGGCCAAGAAGATGGGGAACGTGAAGGTGGTCCTCGTCTCCGCGGACCACCAGAACAAGGCGGACATCGCCTCCAACACGGCGCGCAAGTGGATCGACGAGGACAAGGTGGACGCGGTCGTGGACCTGGTCTCGTCCTCCACGGCGCTGGCGGTGATGCCGGTCGCGGCGGCGAAGAAGGTCATCACCCTCCTCTCCGGCCCGGGCTCGGATCCCATCACCGGCGAGAAGTGCACGCCCTACACCGTCCACTACACCTACGACAACTACTCGATGGCCCACGGCACCGGGAAGGCGGTGGTGGACCGCGGCGGCAAGAGCTGGTTCTTCATCACCGCCGACTACGTCTTCGGCAAGACCCTCCAGGCCGACACCGCCGCGGTGGTCACCGCCAACGGCGGCACGGTGGTCGGCAACGTCTTCGCGCCCTTCCCGACCACCGACTTCTCCTCGTACCTGCTCCAGGCGCAGTCGTCGGGCGCGCAGGTGGTCGGGCTCGCCAACGCCGGCGCCGACACGGTGAACGCCATCCGCCAGGCGCACGAGTTCGGCATCACGCCCAAGCAGAGCCTGGCCGGCCTGCTGGTGTTCATCAGCGACATCCACAGCCTCGGGCTGCAGAACGCCAGGGGCCTGCTCTTCACCACCGCGTTCTACTGGGACCGCGACGAGGCGAGCCGCGCCTGGTCGAAGCGCTTCTTCGAGAAGACCAAGAAGATGCCGACCATGGTGCAGGCGGGCGTCTACTCCGAGGTCACGCACTACCTCGAGGCGATCCGGGCGGCCGGCACCGACGACGGCGACGCGGTCATGAAGCAGATGCGCGCCACCCCGGTGAACGACTTCTTCGCGAAGAACGGCCGCATCGGCATGGACGGCCTGCACCGGCACGACATGTACCTCGTCGAGGTGAAGGCGCCGGAGGAGTCGAAGTACCCCTGGGACTACTACAAGGTCCTCCAGACCATCCCGGCCGACCTGGCGTTCCCGCGCGAGGCCGACTCGAAGTGCCCCAACGTGAAGAAGTAGGAGGCGGCGCGTGGTCCAGGCGCTCTTCGGCCAGCTGATCCTCGGGCTCGTGAACGGGTGCTTCTACGCCCTCCTCAGCCTGGGCCTCGCCATCATCTTCGGACTGCTCGACATCGTGAACTTCGCGCACGGCGCGCTCTACATGCTGGGCGCGTTCCTCGCCTGGATGGCGCTCACCCTGCTGGGCGTGAACTACTGGGTGGCGCTGGTGGCGGTGCCGGCCGCGGTCGGCCTGCTGGGGATCGCGATCGAGCGGCTGCTGCTCCGGAGGCTGTACGGGCTCGACAACCTGTACGGCCTCCTCCTCACCTTCGGCCTGGCGCTGGTGGTGGAGGGGCTCTTCCAGCACGCCTACGGCATCTCCGGCAACGCCTACCCGGTACCGCCGCAGCTGGTGGGCGGGTTCCGGATCGGCGGCGTCTACCTGCCGACCTACCGGGCCTGGGTGGTGGTGGTGGCGCTGGTGGTCTCGTTCGGGAGCTGGTTCGTCATCGAGCGCACCCGCCTCGGCGCCTACCTGCGCGCCGGGACCGAGAACCCGAAGATGCTGCAGGCGTTCGGCGTGAACGTGCCGCTCATGTTCACGCTCACCTACGGATACGGCGCCGCGCTCGCCGCCTTCGCGGGGGTGATGGCGGCGCCCATCTACCAGGTGCAGCCTTCCATGGGGGCGGCGGTGGTCATCGTGGTGTTCGCGGTGGTGGTCATCGGCGGGATGGGCTCCATCGCCGGGTCGATCCTCACCGGCATCGGGCTGGGCCTGGTCGAGGGGCTCACCAAGTTCTGGTACCCGCCGGGCGCGTCCGCGGTGGTCTTCGTGGTGATGGCGCTGGTCCTGCTGGTCCGGCCCGCCGGGCTCTTCGGGAGGACGCGGTGACTGCCGAGCCGCGCGCGCAGGCCCGGGCCCCGGGGGCCGCGTCGCTGCGGGAGGCGGCGGCGCGGCGCCTGCGCAACCGCACGTTCTGGGCCTACGCGCTCCTGGTGGCGATCGGGATCTCGGCGCCGTTCCGGGTCTACCCCGTCTTCGCGATGAACGTGCTCTGCCTGGCGCTGTTCGCGAGCGCGTTCAACCTGCTGCTCGGCTACGTGGGGCTCCTCTCCTTCGGTCACGCGGCGTTCCTGGGGTCCGCTGCGTACGTGACCGGCTGGCTGGCGCGCGACCTGGGCCTGCCGCCGCTCGTCGCCATCGCGGCCGGCACCGCCTTCGCGACCCTTCTCGGCTGGATCTTCGGCGCGCTCGCCATCCGGCGCTCCGGGATCTACTTCGCGATGATCACGCTCGGGTTCGCGCAGCTGGTCTTCTTCCTCGGCGTGCAGATGCCGTGGACCGGCGGCGAGGACGGCTTCCAGGGCATCCCGCGCGGCACGCTCCTCGGCCTGGTGGACCTGAACCGCACCCTGCCCATGTACTACTTCACCTACGCGGTCTTCCTCGGCGGGTTCTGGCTCATCCACCGCACCATCGACTCGCCCTTCGGCCAGGTGCTGCGCGCCATCCGCGAGAACGAGCCGCGGGCCCTGTCCCTCGGCTACGACGTGGACCGCTACAAGCTCCTCGCCTTCGTCATCTCCGCCGGGCTCTCGGGGCTGGCCGGGGCCATGCGCGCGGTGGTCAACCAGTTCGCGGCGCTGCCCGACCTGCACTGGCACACCTCGGGCGCCGTGGTCCTCATGACGCTGCTGGGCGGGATGGGCACGGTGATGGGGCCGTCGGTGGGCGCGTTGCTGGTCGGCGTGCTCGAGAACTCGAGCGAGCGGCTGGGCTCGTGGGTCACGGTCATCACCGGGGGGGTGTTCGTCGTGGTGGTGCTCGCCTTCCGCCGCGGGATCGTGGGCGAGATCCGGGCGCTGGTGAGGCGCTCGTTCTAGGAGGAACGCATGGCAGGGATGCTCGAGGGGCGTGCGGCGTTCGTGACGGGCGCGGCCAGCGGGATCGGGCTGCGGATCGCGCAGGAGTTCGCGCGCGAGGGCGCGCGGGTGGCGCTCGCGGACCTCCGCTCCGACGCGGCGGAGGGCGCGGCCCGCGGCATCGGCGCGGCCGCCCTGGGGCTCGGCTGCGACGTGACCAGCGAGGCGGCGCTCGGCGCCGCCATCGACGCGGCGGTGGCGCGCTTCGGGAAGCTCGACGTGGTCGTCAACAACGCCGGCCTGCAGCACGTGGCGATGATCGAGGACTTCCCCACCGAGAAGTTCGAGCAGCTGGTGCGCGTCATGCTCCTCGCGCCGTTCATGGCCACGAAGAAGGTGCTCCCCCTGATGAAGCGCCAGCGGTACGGGCGGATCCTCAACATGGCCTCCATCAACGGGCTGGTCGGCTTCGCGGGGAAGGCGGCGTACAACAGCGCCAAGCACGGGCTCATCGGGCTCACCAAGGTCGCGGCGCTGGAGGGCGCGCCGCACGGCGTCACCGTGAACGCGCTGTGCCCCGGCTACGTGGACACCCCCCTCGTCCGGAACCAGTTCGCGGACCTGGCGCGCACCCGGAACGTGCCGCTCGACCGCGTGCTCGAGGACGTGCTCTACCCGCTCGTGCCGCTGCGGCGCCTGCTCTCCGTGGACGAGATCGCCGGCTACGCCACCTTCCTGGTCTCGGACCGGGCCGCGGGGATCACCGGGACGGCGGCGGTCATCGACGGCGGCTATACGGCCCAGTGACCCGCTCCCAGTCCTCGGGCCGGTCCACGTCCTCCTCGCCGCCGGGGAAGGGGACCTCCGCGACGCGCGCCGGGTCGCGCGAGATCACCGCCCGGGCGCCGCGGTCGCCGGCGAGCGACGCGAGCTCGCCGAAGACCGACGCGTCGAACACCGCGGGCACGCCGCGCGCGCCGCCATAGGCCGACGCGGCGATCGCCGCACCGGCGCGCCAGGTGGCGGCGAGGCGCGCCAGGTGGGCGGCGTCGAGCCGCGGCTGATCGCAGAGCACCACGGCCGCGGCCGGCGCGCCGGCCCGCGCGAGCGCGGCGATGCCGGCGCGGATCGACGAGCCGATCCCCTCCGCCCAGCCCGCGTTCTCGACGGCGGCGACCGGCAGGCCGGCGATCGCCGCACGCACCCCGTCCGCCGCCGCGCCGACCACCACCACCACCGGCGAGAGCCCGGCCTCCAGCGCGGCGCGCGCGGCACGGCGCACGAGCGGCTCACCCCCGAGGACGAGGAGCTGCTTGGGACGGCCCAGGCGCGTGGACCCTCCGGCGGCGAGGACCACCGCGCCTGGCACGCCCGGCCGACCGGCCTCGCCCATATGCCGGGCAGTATCGGCCATGCGCGCCGCGGGTGCGGCAGCCCGCGTGGGGATCGGAACTCCTCACCGATCCTCCCGCGTGTGCCACACCTGCAGCGTGGCGGCCTCGCCCGCCGGCGGCTGCTCCGCCCTCCGGGGGATCGGCCATCGACTCGGCACGCGCGCTCCCGGTATGATGCGTCCTTTCGTCCCACCAGCGGCCACGCTGCGGCGGCGCCCCGCGCCGCCCGGAGGCGACGTCGATGCTCCCACGGCAGGACCTGTACGAGATCCGCTGGCACGGGCGCGGAGGCCAGGGCGCCGTCACGGCCGCGAAGATCCTCGCCGACGCCGCGTTCCGCAGCGGGTTCCCCGGCGTGGCCTCGGCGCCCTCCTTCGGCTCCGAGCGGCGCGGCGCGCCGGTGACCGCCTCGACGCGGCTCGCCTCGGCGCCGGTGCGGCTCCACTCGCAGGTGAGCGCCCCCGACATCGTGGTGGTCCTCGACGACACGCTCCTCGGCGTCGGGAACGCGACGGCGGGGCTGAAGCCCGGCGGCGTCCTGATCGTGAACACCGCGCGCCCGGCGTCGGCGGTGGCGGCGCCGGCCGGCGTGCGCGTGGTCACCGCGGACGTCTCCGCCTCCGCCGCCTCCGCCGGACTGCTGGTGGGTGGGACGCCCATGGTGAACACGGCGATCCTGGGCACGTTCGCGGCGGCGACCGGGCTCGTCACCATGGAGAGCCTGCGCGAGGCGGTCGAGGCGGTGTTCCCGCCGGCCGCGGCGCGACGGAACTACGAGGCGGCGCTGGCGGCGCAGCGCGCGACGCACGGCTGAGGGAGGAGGACGCGTGGGAACGAAGGACTGCGGCCACGAGATCTCGATGTCCACCCCGAGCGCCGGCGAGGCCGGCGCGACCGGGGACTGGCGGACGGAGCGCCCGGCGCTCGACGCGGGCGCATGCCTGGCGGTGAAGCAGCGGAAGGACGCCTGCCAGCTGTGCTGGGTCTACTGCCCGGACGTCTGCATCGCGCGGGGCGTCCCGCCCGCGGTGGACCTCTCCTACTGCAAGGGGTGCGGCATCTGCGCCGAGGTCTGCCCGACCGGCGCGATCCGCATGGTCGCGGACGACGAGCACGCGGCGCCGGCCGCGCCGGGCGGGGCGCGAGCCGCGGCGGGGGCGCGGACGTGAGCGCGCCCGCCGGCACCTCGGTCCTCACCGGCAACGAGGCCGCCGCGATCGCGGCGCGCCTGGCGCGCGTCCAGGTCGTCGCCGCCTACCCGATCACGCCGCAGTCGCCGGTGGTGGAGACGCTCTCCCGGTGGGTGGACCAGGGTGAGCTGCGCGCCGAGTTCGTGCGCGTGGAGAGCGAGCACAGCGCCCTCACCGTCTGCATCGCGGCCGCCACCGTCGGCGCCCGCACCTTC
>DATIWK010000261.1:0-4814 GCA_035519395.1 Anaeromyxobacteraceae bacterium
GGAGCACGGCCTTGTAGTAGGCGTCCGCGCGCGCGGGCGCGGGATCGAGCGTGACGTGCGCGCCGGCGGGCGCACCGAGCCCCAGGAGCGCGAGGGACGCGACGGCGCCGGCAAGCGATCGGACCGCGGTGGTCACCGACGGCCGGGCGGCCTGGTTCGCACGCGGCTTCCCCCGTTTCATCGCGCCACCCGTGCGGCTGCACTCGCCTTCATGCCGGCATTCTCTCGTGCGGAGATCATTGTCCCATCCCTGCGCCCTCTGTGTCACACCGTCGCCTGCCCGCGGCCCCTCCGGGCGGCCCGACGGACACGGCGGTTATGCGCCTCCTTGAACTTCTGCTGCCCATCTTCCACCGCCGACGCCGATCGCCGGGTGCGACATTTCGCCACAGGCGGGGCGAGCCGGCCGGCAGAGGCCCATCACACTAAAGCCCGAACGCGAGCAGCGAGCCCCCCACCAACAGGTTACGAACAGGATGCGCGCCGCCCTCGTGCGAGCATGCTCACTCGATTTGAAACTGCGAATCCGCGTGCGAGACGACTGCTTGGCGGCATCGGATGGCGATGCTAGTGTGGTGCTCGTGCGCCGGGTGACTGCCCTCCTCGCGCTGCTGTGCCTGCTCGGTGTCGCCGGGCCGGCGCTCGCCCACACGGACCTTCGCGAGCGCGCCGTGCCAGCGGTGTCGGCTTCGGCGCCCCTCGCCCCCTCCCCGCCTGCCAAGCCTGAGGCGTCAGCCACTGCGCCACGAGCCGTCGAGACACCGGAACGGGCGACGGGAACGATCCTCCTGATCGCCGTGCTCGCCCTGCTGGCGCTGATCGTCGCCGGAAGGACGCTCAGCCATCGCCTGCGCGGCCCAGCGGCGGGCGCGACGACGGTCGTCCTGCTGGTCTTCATCGCAGAGTCCGGCCCTCATCTCGTCCATCACGCGCTCAATCCGGCCCAGGGCGAAGAGTGTCAGGTACTCAAGGCCACGTCCCACAGCGAGGCGGTCGCATTCTCGGACGCCCTGCTCCACATCTCCTCCGCAGTTCAGTCCCTCGCCCCTGCCGCAGAGCTTCGCCCCTTGGCCGTCGCTGTTCCCGCCGCCCGCGGCCGCGGCCCCCCCGCCGGGTAGTCGCGCTCCCGCAGTCCGCGCAACCCGGCAGCCTCCCGCTTCGCCCGCGCCCTCCCGCACAGAGCGCCGCGCGCCGATGGCCGCCACGTCGACCGCCTGGCATCGGGGGACACCATGTGGATCGGAACCGAGCAGCACAAGCAACTGTTCTGCGAGAGCTTCATCGCGAGTCATCGGCCGTACCGCGCCGAGGACGTGCCCTGGCCGGAACTGCCTCCGGCGACCGTGGAGCGCCTGCGGGCCCTGCCCTTCTGGGGAGAGGCGCTCGGGACGGAGCGCGACACCGGCGCCAAGATCACGGCCTACGCGCGCACGGTGGCCGACCCCCTGCTGCGCGAGGCGATCGCGCTCCAGGGAATGGAGGAGGTGCGACACGCCGGCCTCCTCGAGGGCCTCATGGCGCGCTACGAGATCTCCGCGGCCCCGCGCCTGTCGAGCCCGCTGCCCGCCGATCTCGACCAGGCGTTCGTCGACGCCGGCTACGGCGAGTGCATGGACTCCTTCTTCGCCTTCGGCCTGTTCAAGCTGGCCGGTGACTCCGGTTTCTTCCCGCCGAATCTGCTCGGTGCGGTCGAGCCGATCGTGGCCGAGGAGGCGCGGCACATCGTGTTCTTCGCCAACTGGGAGGCATACCACCAGCTTCGCCGCCACCGCGGCGCCAAGGCCCTGCGCTTCGCGCGCGCCCTGCGGTTCTACGTCCGGGCGGTGCGCCGACGCCTCGGCGCGCTCCGCGGCGCGTCCCGATCCGGCTCGGGCTTCACGGCGAGCGGAGCGGCCGATCTCGAACTGCCCGCGCTCACTCCGGCCGCCTTCCTCGAGACCTGCCTGGCGGAGAACGCGCGCCGGCTCGCCCCGTTCCCCCCGGCGCTGCTCCGGCCCCGGCTCATGCCGGCCCTGGCCCGGACCTTCCTCCGCGCGCTCCGCGCGGTGCCCTCGAAGGGGGTCGCGGGGACGCCAGCGCGCAGCGGGCAGCCCTCGTGAGGACGGCCCTCGCGGTCGCGGTGACGGCGGCGATTGCCGTGGCGATCGCGGGCTCCGTTCGCGAGTCGGCGCCGGCTGACGAAATCGGCCGCTCGCAGACGCCGGAGGAGCGCGCCAAGCACCTGGCTCGCGGGCGCGCCATGTTCCTCTCGGCCCGCGGACGGACGCTGTTCGCCGATCCCTCGCTCTCCGCCGGCGGCGCGCACGCCTGCGCCACCTGCCACCCGGACAAGGGGCACACGGACAACAAGACGTACGTGGGGCTCGCGGTCGTGGACGACGGCGACCCGCGCGGGCGGAACACGCCGTCCCTCTGGGGGGCGGGCTCGCGCGCCGCGTTCCTCTGGGCCGGCACCGCGCCGAGCCTCGCCGCGAGCATCCGCGAGATCATCGTCGAGCGGATGGGGGGCGCCGAGCCCTCCGGCGAGACGGTCGAAGCGCTCGCCGTGTACGTCGCCTCGCTCCGCTATCCGAGGAACCCGTTGCTGGCGCGGGACGGCACGCCGACCGACGAGGCGCCCGCCGCCGCCAGGCGCGGGTTCGCCCTGTTCATGGGCAAGGCGGGATGCCATACGTGCCACGTGCCGCCCGCCTACGATCGCAAGGAGCCGGCCGACGTGGGCTCCGGCGGAACGTTCAAGGTCCCGTCGCTCCGCGTCGCGTCGCTCACCGCGCCGTACTACCACGACGGCCGCTACGCGACGCTGGACAAGGCAGTGCGCGCCATGGCGACGTACGCGCGGAAGGCGGGGCTGGCCGCCGGCGACCTCACCGCCGACGAGATCCGCGACCTCGTCGCCTTCCTGAGGGTGCTGTAGCGATGGCGCCAGAGGGCGTGCCGAGCCACACCGTTCCGCGGGCTCGCGCCCGCCGCGGCGCCGCTCGCGCGGCGCGGATCGCCGTCCTCGCGCTCCTCGCCGCGCTCGCCGCCGTCCCCGCGCGGGCCGAGATCGCCGTCGTCCTGAACTCGGGCGAGGACACGGTGAGCCTCATCGACATGGCGTCCTACCGCGAGGTGAAGCGCTTCGCCATCGGCAAGGAGCCGCACCACCTGATGGCGACGCCCGACGACCGCTACCTCATCGTGGCCAACGCGATGAGCAACGACCTGGTGTACCTGGACCCGCGGACCGGCCTGATCAAGCGCCGCGTGTCGCGGATCAGCGACCCGTACCAGATCGGGTTCAGCCCGGACCAGAAGTGGTTCGTGGCCAACTCGCTCCGCCTGGATCGCGTCGACGTCTACCGCCACTCGGACGGCGCGCTGGCGCTCGCCGACCGGCTGACCCTCGGCCGCGCGCCGAGCCACCTCGCCTTCTCGCCGGACAGCCGCACCGTCTTCGTCACGCTCCAGGATGAAAACCGGCTGACCGCGGTGAGCCTGGAAGACCGCCGGACCCGATGGAGCCAGCCCACCGGGAGCCAGCCGGCCGGCGCGTGGACGACCCCGGACGGCCGGCGCGTGCTCGTGGGCCTCACCGGCGAGGACGCCGTCGAGGTCCGCGACTCCGGGACCGGCGCGCTGGTCAAGCGCCTCACGACCGGCAAGGGCGCGCACAACTTCCTGGCCGTGGGAGACGGCCGGCACCTGCTCGTCTCCAACCGCGTGGCGGACACCGTCTCCGTGATCGACCAGGCGCGGCTCGAGGTCGTCGAGAGCTTCGCCGTCCCCGGGGGGCCCGACTGCATGGAGCTCACCCGCGACGGCCGCCAGCTCTGGGTGACCTCGCGCTGGATCAACCGCGTGACCGTGATCGACATGCCGACGCGGAAGGTCGCCCGCTCCATCCGGGTCGGGCGCTCGCCCCACGGGATTTACTTCGCCTCCCATGCGGCGCGCCAGTAGCCTGCTCATCGCCCTGGTCGCGCTCGCGCCGGCGGCGGAGGCGGCGGAGTGCGCGGGAACGGTCTACCTGACCCTCGACACCGGCAACATGGCCCAGGCCGAGGACATCGCGCGCGTGCTCGCGGCCGAGCAGGTGCGGGCAACGTTCTTCGTCGCCAACGAGAAGACGCGGCGGGGCGACCGGGCCCTCGATCCCGCCTGGGGCTCGTACTGGAAGGCGCGCGTCGTCGAGGGCCACGCGTTCGGCAACCACACCTGGTCGCACCACTACGCCCAGCGCGACGAGCGCGACCGGATCATCGCCCGATCGGTGGACGGGCGGCCCGTGTCGATGGACCGGGCGGCGTTCTGCGCCGAGCTGACCCGCGTGGACGCGGCGTGGGAGGCGCTGACGGGGCGCCGGCTCGGCCCGATGTGGCGCGCGCCCGGCGGCAAGACCACCCAGCAGAGCATCCGCTGGGCGGGAGAGTGCGGGTTTCCCGTTCACGTCGAGTGGACGGCGGCCGGCTACGTCGGCGACGACCTGCCGAGCGACGCGCATCCGAACGCCGCCCTCCTCCGGCGCGCGCTCGAGCGCGCCGCGCCCGGCGAGGTGCTGCTGATGCACCTGGGCGTGTGGGAGCGCCGCGAGCCGGCGGCGCCGATCCTCGAGCCGCTCATCAAGGGGCTCAAGGCGCGCGGCCTCTGCTTTCAGCCCCTCCGTCCGGGGACGCCGTGATGGACTGGCCCATCGGCATCCTCGAGACCGCGCAGAGCGCGCTCTTCGAGCGCCTGGTCCTCCCCGTCCTCTTCGACCTCGGGCTGATGCGGTTCGCCGAGGACGCCTACGCGGCGACCGGGTGGGTGCTGCTCGGGCTCGCGCAGGTCGC
>DATIWK010000262.1:0-41077 GCA_035519395.1 Anaeromyxobacteraceae bacterium
GGCGTCGAAGGAGACCGACGTCACCTCGAGCTGCGAGATGCGGCCGCCCCGCCCGACGGCGAGCTTGAAGGAGATGGGGCTGACGGCAGGGCGTCGGATCCAGCCGACGGCCATCGCGCCGACCCGCGCCTCGAGGCAGCCGGGCTCCACCTCGCTCGGGGGCACGTCGCGGGGACCTGCGTAGACCGGGTCCGGTGCGAACGGGCGCGACGCGATCGCGAGGCCCGTCGCGATCTCGACGGTCCCGATGATGTTCGAGGTGCCCCGCACGCCGAAGGCGCCGAGCATCCAGTGGCGTTACGCGGCGACCCCAGGAGGTCCGCGCGTGACGCCGTCGCGCCGCTGCGCTCTTCACCTGCAGAGAAGGAGAGCCGGCGGGAGCTCCGCGCCGCGTGGCGCGCGTGGGCCGGGCGCTGCCGCGCGCGGTTTCCGCCCGTGCCCCGCGCGGGGCCGTAACGCCGAGGTCCTTGCCTCACACGAGCGAGCGGACGAGCCTTCAGGCCGTGCCGGGAGAATGGCCATGGAATTCGACGCGATCGTGATCGGCAGCGGGCAGGCGGGCGTTCCGCTCGCCACGCGGCTCGCCCGGAGCGGGAAGAAGGTGCTCCTCGCCGAACGCGGCGAGCTCGGCGGCACCTGCACCAACACGGGCTGCACGCCCACCAAGACGCTCGTGGCGAGCGCGCGCGCCGCACACGTCGCGCGGACTGCCGGCCGGCTCGGCATCCGGACCGAGGCGGTTCACGTGGACTTCCCGGCCGTCATCGCGCGGAAGGACGGCATCGTCCGGACCTGGCAGGAAGGCGTCGCCCGGCGGATCGCGGGCGCGGGCGCGAACCTGCGGCTCGTCCGCGGGCACGCCCGCCTGGCGGGCGAGGGTACGGTGGAGGTCGGCGGCGAGCGCCACGGCGCAGCTGTCGTGATCCTGAACGTGGGCGCCCGGCCGGTCGAGCCGGCCATTCCCGGGCTCGGGACGGTGCCGTGGCTCGACAACCGCCGGGTGATGCAGCTCCGCGAGCTCCCCTCCCACCTCGTCGTCATCGGGGGCGGGTACGTCGGCTGCGAGTTCGCCCAGGCGTATCGGCGCTTCGGGTCAACGGTGACGATCGTCGAGCCAGGCGCGCACCTCCTCGGTCACGAGGATGTCGAGGCCTCGGAGGCGATCGAGGGCGTCTTTCGCGACGAGGGCATCGCACTCGTCCTCGGCGCCCGGGCGGAGAAGGTCTCCCGCGCGTCGAGCGGGGTCTCGGTCCGGCTCTCGACGGGCGGCGCGGTCGAGGGCTCGCACCTCCTCGTCGCGACGGGCCGCCGCCCCAACACCGACGACCTCGGCTGCGAGGTCGCGGACGTGAGGCTCGACGGGCGCGGGTTCGTCGAGGTGGACGATCGCTACCGGACGAGCGCGCCGGGCGTCTACGCGGTCGGCGACTGCACCGGCGGCCCGCAGTTCACGCACGCCGCCTGGGACGATCACCGGCTCCTCTTCGACGTCCTCGCCGGCCGGCCGGGCCGCGGCCGGAAGGACCGGCTCGTGCCGTACACCGCGTACACCGACCCGCAGGTCGCGGGCGTCGGCCTCACCGAGCGGGAGGCGAGGGCGAAGGGTCTCCGGTACGAGGTCACGACGCTGCCCTTCGCCCACATCGCGCGCGCCATCGAGACCGACGAGAAGGCCGGCGTCCTCAAGGTCCTCCTCGATCCCTCGACCGAGCGGATCCTCGGCGCCTCCATCGTCGGCGCCGAGGCGGGCGAGCTGATCCACGTGTTCGTGGCGCTGATGCAAGCCGGCGCGCCGGCGCGCGCGATCGTCGAGATGGAGGCCGTCCACCCTTCGTTCGCCGAAGGCCTCCAGTCGGTCGTGATGACGCTCGAGCGGTACGCCCTTTCCTGACCCGACGATGAGCACCTCGCTGCCCGGCTCTCCGAGGACTCGCTCTCGTGCGACGCCCGGGACAACCTCGGAGGTCCGGGCGCGTGGCGCCACCGCGCGCCGCTGAGACGTGGCGCCAACCGGAAGCGCTGGCCTGAAGAGTCACTCGGGGGTACACGTTGATGCGCCGGGAGGACCTCCTCGGCGCGCTTCTCGTCGAGGGAGGCGAAGCTGCCAGCCTGTGAGCTTCATCGAGCATGAGCTGGTGTCTGCCAAGATCGAGATCGTGGACGAACAACTCGCGAGCGACCCGGGAGCCGGGACAGGGCTGCGCCTGTTTCGATCTCTGCGGGGGAGGTTGCAGCGACTTCGCGTCGCAGTCACGGAGCGCCACAAGCTCTTCGTGCTCACCCTCCTCATCGGCGGCCTCTGTGGCCTCGCAGCGGTCGCCTTTCACCTGACCATCAACCTGGTCACCCGGCTGGCGATCGATCCGGCGATGGCAGCACCAGGGCACGCGTGGATCCCCTGGACGCTGGTCGTTCCCACGATGGGCGGCCTCGCGTCCGGAGTGCTGCTCCGGTACGTCGTTCCGAACGCGCGAGGCAGCGGCATTCCCCAGGTCAAGGTCGCTTACGCCGGCAGGTCCGGACCGCTGAGGGTCCGGGACTCGATCGGCAAGTTCTTCATCGCAGCGCTGCAGATCGGCACCGGCTCCTCCCTGGGGCGCGAGGGACCTACCGTCCAGATCTGCGCGGGAATCGCCAGCCGCGTCGGCCGGCTCGCCGGCGTCTCGCCCCAGGACGTGAGGCGCCTGCTGCCGGTCGGCGCCGCGGCTGGCATCGCCGCTGCCTTCAACGCTCCCATTGCCGCCGTCACCTTCACGATCGAGGAAGTGGTCGGCAACCTCGACCAGACGGTCCTGTCTGGAGTCGTCGTCGCCGCTGCCTTCGCAGCGATCGTCGAGCGGAGCGTGCTCGGCGCCCATCCGATCTTCGAGGTCCCGCGGCCCTATGGCCTGGAGCACGTGTCCTCGCTCCTCCTGTACGCGGCGCTCGGCCTCGTCGCGGCCGGGCTCGCGCTCCTGTTCACCGAGTCCCTGCTCGGGCTGCGAAAACGGTTCAAGGGCGCTCGCCACTCGTGGGCGCACCCGGCGGTCGGCGGCTTGGCCACCGGCTTGCTGGCAGTTGCGGCCATGGGCACCATGGGCGCCAGCGGAGTGACCGGCGGGGGCTACGCGACCCTTGGCACCGCGCTGGCGGGGAAGCTCGCCGTCGCGGTGCTCGTCCCGCTCTGCCTCATGAAGATCGCCGCCACGGTGTTCTCTTACTCGAGCGGCGGTGCGGGGGGCATCTTCGCTCCCGCGCTGTTCATCGGGGCCATGGCTGGCGGCGCGGTGGGTGCGCTCGACATGGCGCTCCTTCACCACTCTGCCGACTCCCTGGGCGCATTCGCGCTGGTCGGCATGGGGGCGGTCTTCGCAGGAATCATCCGGGCGCCCATCACCTCGGTGCTGATCATCGTCGAGATGACCGGAGGATATTCGCTGATCCTGCCACTCATGATCGCCAACATGCTGGCCTACGGCATCGCGCGGCATTACCGCCCCACTCCGATCTACGAGGCGTTGCTCGAGCAAGACGGAGTCCGCCTCCACGAGCGAACGCTGGCCGACGAGCTCGAAGGCGTGACGCTCCGCCAGGTGCCCCTCGACACGGCGCCGTACCTGACGTTCGGCAGGGCAGATGGCATCGATGACCTCCTGGGGGGCCTGTCCAACCGAACCCGGCAAGAGGTCTTCCCCGTGCTCGACGGCTCGCGGCTCGTCGGGATCATCACGCTCGAGGATCTCGTCTCGCTCGCGGGCCAGCCGCATCTCGACGGACTCGCGAACGCGGCTGACGTCATGCGGCCTCCCATCGCCCTGAGCCAGGACGACCAGGTTCGTGTCGCATTCGAGACCATGCTCGCGCAGGGCGTCCGCGAGCTGCCGGTGACGGACGCGGGCGGCGCCATCATCGGCTTCGTCGACGAGACGTCGATGGCGCACGCCTACATCGCCGCACGCAACCGGAGGACCTGAGGATCGCCAGGCGCATCGTCAGCGACGGCAGGGTTCGTCGGGCCGGTGAACAGTGCAGCGCGAAGGAGCGGTCACGCGGTCGCACGCCGCGGCGCTCGCCAGAGAACCATGGCCATGCCCGCGACGAGGACGATTCCCCCGACGTGGAACGCCAGCACGTGCGGGACCGCCGTGTGAGCAGCGCAGGTGATCTGGAGCGCGGCGTCCCCGGCCAGGGCCCCGGAGGCCCCAGCGGCGGCAATCGCAGCCCGCGACGGGGAGCTCGTCCCGCCCCTCAGCGCCAGCCACCCTGCTCCGACCACGGCCGCCGCCGACGCGACCTCGGTGGCGAGGCACTCGAGGCCGAGCGAGGCGGAAAGAGGGCCGTGCGCTCTCGAGATGACGGCGGCCGCCAGGGCCGACCCCACCGCGAGGCCTGTGACGAGGAGCGGCCTGCGGCTCGCGGTCGCGGCCAGCACGACCGCGAGCGCCCAGAGGGCCCCGGCGATCGCCCAGTCAGCGGGGTACGGCGACCGGACCCTGGCGAATCCGACGAACACGATGACCGAAGCGCAAACCGCAGCGATGGACCCGAACAGCCTTCGCCGGGCTTCACGGCGGAGCTGCGCGTGGATCTCCCGAGACGCCCGCTCGAGCGCACCCGCAGGGAGTGGAGCGGGCTCCCACGCCGCGACGAGCGACTGCAGCCGACCGGCCTCCCGAAGCGCGCGCGCGCATCCCTCGCACGCGCTCGCGTGCAACGAGGCGCGGACGCGCTCCGGGTCGTCGGGACGGAGCGCGGCGATTCCAGGCGCATCGGCGCGGATGCGTTCGCACTCCGTCATGACCCCTCCTCCGTGACGAGGTCGGCGAGGAGCGCCCGAAGCTGGGCATAGGCTCGAAAGGCGCGCAGCCTGGCCGCCCCCTCCGAGATGCCGAGCACCTTCCCGATCTCCGCGAAGCTGAGCTCCTCGAACCGGTGCAGGTGGACGACGACGCGCTGCGGCTCGGCGAGGCTGTCCAGCGCGGCGCGCACGCGTTCGCCCCGCTCCCGGGCCAGGACGGCGTCGCCGGGGTCGTCGCGCCGCTCGGGGTCCGCCAGGACGTCGTCCTCGATCTCCGCTTCCGTGCGGCCCTGCCTCCTGAGCCAATCGACCCGAACCCGCGCGGCGATGGTGAAGACCCACGGGCGCAGGCGCTCGCCAGCCCGCCAGGTCGAGCGCGCTGCGTGGAGCTTCAGGAACGTCGTCTGCAACAGGTCCTCGGCAACGGCGCCCCTACCGACGGAGCGCACGAAGAACGCGTGAACCGGGGGCGCCAGCGTGCGGAAGAGACGCTCGAACGCCCCCGCGTCGCCCGCGACGTAGGCCTCCATCAGGGCCTCCTCGTTCACCTCTCCTCGCATACGCCGCTCACGCGAGGCCGTTTCGCCGGCGCCCCGTAACGCCGTGGCCGTCGCGCGCGTATCCGCAGCATCTCAGGGACGTCCGTCCCGAGGAACCCGGGAGCGAAGACATGATCCGTCCATACCCGACAAGGGCGCGCGGAGCGATCATCGCAGCGGCATGCCTCGCGAGCCTCGTTCACGGGCGAGCGGCGGCGACGCCGCAGGATCCGCGTCCCCCGGCAGCACAGGAGAAGACGAACATGACGACGTTCACGAAGCCGTCGGACGAGGAGCTGCGCAAGCGGCTGACGCCCGAGCAGTACCAGGTCACGCAGCACGAGGGCACCGAGCCACCGTTCCACAACCCCTACTGGGACAACCACCGGCCCGGCATCTACGTGGACGTCGTGTCGGGCGAGCCGCTCTTCAGCTCGCTCGACAAGTACGACTCCGGCACGGGCTGGCCCAGCTTCACGAGGCCGCTCGATCCCGCCGCCGTCACGACGCGCACCGACCGGAGCCTCTTCGAGACGCGGACCGAGGTCCGCTCGAAGCTCGCCGGCTCTCACCTCGGCCACGTCTTCGACGACGGTCCTCGGCCGACCGGGCTGCGCTACTGCATGAACTCGGCGGCGCTGCGCTTCATCCCGGCCGAGCGGCTCGCCGAGGAGGGCTACGGCCAGTACCAGAAGCTGTTCCAGACGGCCGCTCGAGACGCGGGGGCACGCCCGTGAAGGCTGCCCTGCTCCTCGCCTTCGGGCTCGCCGTGGTCGCGGCAGCCAACATCTCCACGCCTGCTCGCGCGATCGGAGGAGAGAAGGCGATGATCGGCAATCCGAGCCTCGGGACGAAGCCAGGGAACGTCGGGCACGGCGCCCCGCTCGTCGCGACGGGGAAGGACCAGCTCGCGATCTTCGCCCAGGGCTGCTTCTGGGGCGTGGAGGAGCGGTTCCGGAAGGTGCCCGGCGTCGTCGCGACCGCGGTCGGCTACACCGGCGGCCGGACGCGGGACCCGTCCTACGAGGAGGTGAGCGCCCACGGCACCGGGCACGCCGAGGCGGTCCTCGTCGAGTTCGATCCGGCCAAGGTCAGCTACGCCGAGCTGCTCCAGTTCTTCTGGCGGACCCACGACCCCACGAGCGGCGATCGCCAGGGTCCCGATCGCGGCAGCCAGTACCGGTCCGCCATCTTCACGTTCGGGCCGGAGCAGCAGGCGGCGGCCCTCGCCTCGCGCGACGCGGAGCAGCAGCGTCTCGCCGACCGGATCACGACGGAGATCGCTCCCGCCGGCCCGTTCTGGATCGCGGAGTCCTACCACCAGCAGTGGGACGAGCGGCACGGGTCCCTGTCCTGCCCGTTACCGCACCGGCCGCGGAGCAAGGCGTGACCCCGCAAGACTCGTAGGCCGCGATGACACCCGTGCGCGGGACGCCGGCTCTCTCGAGCTCCGGTTCCTGGCCATCTCACACCCCCGCGAACCACTCGTAGCCGCGGTCCTCCCAGTAGCCGCCGCTGCGGACGGGGAGGAAGTTCACCTCGGTGAGGTACTTCACCATCTTGTAGCCGAGCTTCACGGCCGCGTAGAGGCGCAGCGGCGCGCCGTGCTCGATCGGCAACGGCTGGCCGTCCATGCCGTAGGCGAGGATCGTCTGCGGGTGGAGCGCGCTCTCCAGGTCCCAGGAGGACGAGTAGCCGGCGTCGAAGGACCGGAACTCGACGTACCTCGCCCGCGGGTCGACGCCGGCGGCCCGGGCGATCTCCGAGAGCCGCACGCCGTCCCACGACGCGACCGCCGACCACCCCTCCACGCAGTGGTGGCGGACCCGCGTCCGGGTCCGCGGCAAGCGCTGGAGATCGCCGGCGGACAGCGTCAGCGGCCGCGCGACGAGCCCCCCGACCGCGAGCCTCCAGCCGGCGGGCGCGACCGGGAAGGCCGGCGAGATCTTGTACTTCGGGAAGTCCTCGAGGTCGGTCTCCTCGTCCTCGCCGAGCTCCGGCGCGAGCCGGGTCGGGTCGAACAGGGCCCGCTGGAACCGCTCGTTCACGCGCTCCATCACGCCGAGGAAGCCCGCATGCGGACGGTTGCTGTCGCAGGCCAGCCCGCCCAGGGCCAGGAGCCCGGCGCCGCGAAGGCCGTTCGAAAGGAAGCCCCGCCGGGTCGAGCTGCCTTCCCAGGGGGCCCCCGAGGCGGAGGCCGCCTTCGCCGGCGGCGTCGATCTCGTCATGACGCCTCCTCCGGCCGCCCCTCCCGGCCGACGGACATGTCGGCGAGCGTCCGCGGGTGGACCAGCACCTGGATCACGTGGACGACCGTGAAGAGCGCGAGCGCCGCGAGCACGCCGAGGTGAATCGCGCGGGCGGCGTCGTATCCGCCCAGGAGCGCGGTGAGCCGCGGGAGCTGGACCGGCTTGTACATCGCGAGGCCGGAGAGCACGACGAGCGGGGCCAGCGCCAGCACCGCGGTGTAGGTGAGCCGCTGCATCCCGTTGTAGAGGCCGGCGGAGGGCGGCGTCTCCTTCCGCAGCCGCAGGTCGTGGAGGACGGTGCCCCAGGCGTTGCGAGCGTCGCGGCGCGGGAAGAAGAGCCGGCGACGCCACTCGCCGCTCGCGAAGAGGTAGGCGACGTAGACGACCGCGTTCGCGACGAAGAGCCACGCGAACGCGAAGTGCCAGTGCCGGGCGCCGGCGAGCCAGCCGCCGACGGTCAGGGCGGGCGGAGGGCTCGCGCCCTGCCACGGGTACCAGCCGTACTCGGCGCCCTGCGGGCCGAGGTACGGATAGGCCACGAGGATCCTCAGCCCGCTCCCGGCCATCACGGTGAGGAGGACGAGGTTGGCCCAGTGGGTCGCCCGGACGAGCCAGGGTTGTACGGGACGTGGCACCTCGTCCTCCGACCGTGCTCGGGTCACTTCATGTCGTCGTGCTTCATCTCGCCGCCGGGCTTCATCCCGTCGTCGTGCTTCATCGAGTCGCCCTGCATCATCGTGTCCGAGCTCTTCTTCTTCGACTTCTTCGCCTTCTTGTCGGACTTCGCCTTGGCGTCCGGCTTCATGGCGTCGCTCTGACCCATCTTGTCGCCCTGCTGCATCGAATCGCCCGTCGGGCTCCCCTCCTCTCCGCGAGCGGTTGAAAGGAGCGGCAGGCTGAGCAGCGCGACCAGGAGAAGCTTCTTCATGGGCGGATCCCTCGTGAGCGAGTTGGTGCGACCGGACGTATTCCGGCCGCGGCGACGGGTACGTTCACAGGCTCCCTCCGTTACGCATGCCGCTCGCGCGCCCCCTCCTGGGATGGTGGCGGTGGGAGCCGCCGCTAGGAGAAGCGAACGGAGGCGATGCCTGTCGAAAGGAGTCACGCTCGTGTCGAAGCTGCGGGTCAACGCATTCAGCATCTCGATCGACGGCTACGGCGCCGGTCCCGACCAGGCCCTGGAGAGTCCGATGGGCGTCGGAGGGATGGCGCTGCACCAGTGGGTGCTGGGCACGAAGACGTTCCGGAAGATGCACGGCGACTTCGCCGGGTCGCTCGTCGGTGACAAGGTCGCCCGGGAAGACGTCGACGACGACTTCGCCGCGCGCAGCTTCGACAACCTCGGCGCGTGGATCATGGGCCGCCACATGTTCGCGCCGTCGCGCGGCGCCTGGCCGGACGACGGCTGGAAGGGATGGCGGGGCGACAACCCGCCCTACCACGTGCCCGTCTTCGTGCTCACGCACCACGCGCGTGCCCCGCTCACGATGGAGGGCGGGACGACCTTCCACTTCGTGACCGGCGGCATCCACGCCGCGCTGAAGCGCGCGAAGGAGGCGGCTCGGGGCAAGGACGTCCGACTCGGCGGTGGAGCTGCGACGATCCGCCAGTACCTCGCCGCGGGCCTCATCGACGAGATCCACCTCGCGATCTCCCCCGTGCTGCTCGGCCGAGGCGAGCACCTCCTCGCCGGCATCGACATGGTGAGCCTCGGCTACAAGTGCACGGAGCACGCGTCCACGAGCCACGCCACCCATGTCGTCCTGGCGAAGTAGCCACGGGCAGCGCCTACAGGCGCGGCCGGAGGAGCTCGCGCCGTTCATGGCGGCGCTCGCGAGGGGCGAAGCGGCTTCCGAGAGGGACCTGAGCCGGGCAACCGTGCGACCGGCGAGCGCCTCCGGCCCCGCCACCGCGACCCACTCTGCCCCGAGCCCGGGCAGCCCGCAGATGCCGGTCAGGCCCGAGACGTGGACGGCGAGGCACCGCGCCGAGCGGGCGACGCTCGCGCTCGCGCCAAGGGCGGTGTCCAGGAATGCCTCGTCGCCGACGAGTGCGAGCCCGCGTCCGCCGCAGAGCTCGTCGAGGAAAACCAGCTCGTCGGGGCTGATCATCGCGCCCGTCGGGTCGGCCGGATTGCCGACCGCGATCACCCGCGTGCGCAGGCCGATGGCGCGGCGGATGGAACGCCGATCGAGACGCCACGCTCCGTCGAACGCGAGACCGTACGGCGGGAGGCGCACCGACGGCAAGGCGCTCACCGGATCGAGGAACGGACGGGCCGGAGCCGGGGGTCGTTCGCGCCGTTCGCGGCGGGGACACGCCGCGCGCGGATAACGTGCACCAATTCACTCGTTCGTGGTTTGCCCGCCGCAACGGGCGGCGACCGCGCGGCCCGGGTGCCCGCGTTCGGACATGCTATCGCGAGGTCGCCGCGGTCGCCGCCACGTTCGCAGCCGGCGTGGCGGCAGGCACCAGGACGAGCGCGTCCAGGGCGAGGTTGAGCTCGAGCACGTTCACGCGCGGCTCGCCGAGGACCCCGAGCTGCCTGCCCTCCGTGTGCTCGGCGACGAGCGCGTTCACGCGCTGCGGGGAGAGGTGGCGGACGCCCGCGACGCGGGCCACCTGGTACCCGGCGGCGGCGGGCGAGAGGTGCGGGTCGAGCCCGCTCGCCGACGCGGTCACCAGATCCACGGGGACGGGCCCCCCCTGCTCCACTCCGGCCGCCTTCTCCGCGTCGCGAAGCGCCTGGATCCTCCCCTTCACCGCGTCGAGGAGCGCCGGATTGAGCGGGCCGAAGTTGGAGCCGGTCGAGCCGGTGCCCTTGTCGGAGTTGAACGCGGTGTACGGGACGGGCGACGTCGCCGAGAGCCGGCCCCAGAAGTACCTGGGGTCGTCGAACGGCTGGCCGACGAGCCGCGAGCCCACCACCTTCCCGTCCCTGACGATGAGGCTCCCGCGCGCCTGGGCCGGGAAGGCGACCTCCGCGATCCCAGTGACCACGAGCGGATAGGCGAAGCCGGAAATGACGGTGAGCAGGAGCAGCGAGACGACGGCGGCGCGGACGTGCTGGATCATGGGCGATCCTCGATTCAGGCGAGGTGGAGCGCGACGAGCGTGAGGTCGATGAGCTTGATGCCGACGAACGGCGCGACGATCCCGCCGATCCCGTAGACGAACAGGTTCTTGCGGAGCAGGACCTCCGCGGCCGCCGGCCGGTACTTCACGCCCCGCAGCGCCAGCGGGATGAGCGCGATGATGATGAGGGCGTTGAAGATGACCGCCGAGAGGATCGCGCTCGTCGGGGAGGCGAGCCGCATGACGTTGAGCGCTCCGAGGGCCGGATAGGTGGCCACGAACGCGGCGGGTATGATCGCGAAGTACTTCGCCACGTCGTTCGCGATGCTGAACGTCGTGAGGGAACCGCGCGTCATGAGGAGCTGCTTCCCGATCTGGACGACCTCGAGCAGCTTGGTGGGGTTCGAGTCGAGGTCGACCATGTTGCCGGCCTCCTTCGCCGCCTGCGTGCCGGTGTTCATGGCAACGGCGACGTCCGCCTGAGCGAGGGCGGGGGCGTCGTTGGTGCCGTCGCCGGTCATGGCGACGAGCCGTCCACCGGCCTGGTACTCCCTGATGAGGCCGAGCTTCTTCTCCGGTGTGGCCTGCGCGAGGAAGTCGTCCACCCCCGCCTCCTCCGCGATGACGCCCGCGGTGATGGGGTTGTCGCCGGTGATCATCACCGTCTTGATGCCCATCCGCCGCAGCTCCGCGAAGCGCTCGCGGATCCCGCCCTTGACCACGTCCTTCAGCTCCACCAGGCCGAGCACCCTCGGGCCGTCCGAGACGACGAGAGGTGTCGCGCCCCGCTGCGAGATGGTCCGGACCGCCTCGCGCACCTCGGCGGGAACCGTGCCGCCCCGCGACATCACGTGGGCCTCCACGGCGTCGGCGGAGCCCTTGCGGATCACGCGGCCCTCGAGATCGACTCCACTCATCCGCGTCTGCGCGCTGAACGGCACGAAGGTCGCGTGGATCTTCTCGACCTCACGCTCGCGAAGGCGGAACTTGTCCTTGGCGAGGACGACGATGCTCCGCCCCTCCGGCGTCTCGTCCGCGAGGCTCGCGAGCTGCGCCGCGTCGGCGAGATCCCGCTCCTCCACGTCCTGGGCGGGAAGGAAGGTCGTCGCGCGGCGATTGCCCATCGTGATCGTGCCGGTCTTGTCGAGGAGGAGCGTGTCCACGTCTCCGGCCGCCTCGACGGCGCGACCCGACATGGCGATCACGTTCGACTGGATCATCCGGTCCATCCCGGCGATGCCGATGGCGGAGAGGAGCCCGCCGATCGTGGTGGGGATGAGGCAGACGAGCAGGGCGACGAGCGTGGTGACCGTCACCACCTCGCCCTTCCCGGCCACCCCCACGCCGAAGATGGAGTAGGGGAGCAACGACGCGCACACCGCGAGGAAGATGATCGTGAGGAGCGCCAGGATGATGTTGAGCGCGATCTCGTTCGGCGTCTTCTGCCGCTTGGCGCCCTCGACCATCGCGATCATCCGGTCGAGGAACGCCTCGCCGGGATCGGCGGTGACGCGGACGATGATCCAGTCTGACAGCACCGTCGTTCCGCCCGTGACCGCGGAGTGATCGCCGCCGGCGGCGCGGATGACGGGCGCGCTCTCGCCCGTGATGGCGCTTTCGTCGACCGAGGCGACCCCCAGGACGATCTCGCCGTCGCCGGGGACCTGCTCGTGCGCCTCGACGAGGACCAGGTCGCCCCGACGCAGCCTGGAGGCCGCGACCACGGTCTGGACGGCGTTCCGGACCGGCGCGGTGAGCTTCCGCGCGTTCACCTCCCGCCGCGCCTTCCGGAGCGTGTCCGCCTGGGCCTTTCCGCGGCCCTCCGCCACGGCCTCGGCGAAGTTGGCGAAGAGGATCGTGAACCAGAGCCACAAGGAGACGGCGAGGATGTAGCCGGCGGGCGCCTCGCCGCGGCCCAGGACCGCCTGCACCCAGAGGCCGCTCGTGAGCACGCTCCCGACCAGCACCACGAACATGACCGGGTTCTTCACCTGCAGCCGCGGATCGAGCTTGCGGAAGGAGTCGATCACCGCATGGCGGACGATGTGCGGGTCGAACAGAGGCCGGGTCACAGCCTTGGAGGACATTCGATCACCCATTGCCTTCGGACGTGGAGGTGCGTTTCGTGTCGGCGCTACATCATGAGGTGCTCGACGATGGGTCCGAGCGCGAGCGCCGGGAAGTACGTCAGGGCGCCCATGATCAGGATGACGGACACCAGCATCACCATGAAGAGCGGCGTATGCGTGGGCAGCGTCCCGGCCGTCACCGGCACCGACTTCTTCGCCGCCACGGAGCCCGCGATGGCGAGGACCGGCAGCATCGGCCAGAACCGCCCGAACAGGATCGCGACGCCCAGCGCCGTGTTGTAGAAGGGCGTGTTGCCGCTCAGGCCGGCGAAGGCGCTCCCGTTGTTCTGTCCCGCGGAGGAGAACGCGTAGAAGATCTCGCTGAAGCCGTGCGGCCCGGGGTTGGCGACGCCGGCCCTGCCTGCGGCGGTCACGACCGCGACCGCCGAGCCCGCCAGGATCGCCAGCACCGGCGTGAGGAGCGCGATCGAGGCCATCTTCACCTCGTACGACTCGATCTTCTTGCCGAGGTACTCGGGAGTGCGGCCCACCATGAGCCCGGCGATGAACACCGCCACGAACACGAAGAGGAGCAGGCCGTACAGCCCGCAGCCGACGCCGCCGAACACGACCTCGCCGAGGTCCATCATGACGAGCGGCACGAGCCCGCCCAGCGGCGTCCACGAGTCGTGCATGGAGTTGACGGAGCCGTTGGAGGTGGCGGTCGCGGAGACGCCCCAGATCGCGCCCATCTCGGCACCGAACCGCAGCTCCTTCCCCTCCATGTTGCCGCCGGACTGGAGCGCCGTCTCGGCCTGGTCCACGCCCGCGGCGGTGAGCCCGGGGTTCCCGCGGTGCTCCGACCAGGCGGCGACCGCGATGCCGACCACGAGGACCGCCATGAGCGTCGCGGTGAGCGCCCAGCCCTGCCGCGTGTCGCGCACCATCTTGCCGAACATGGAGATGGACGCCGCGGCGAGGAGCGGGATGACGAGCAGCTCGAGGAAGTTGGTGAGCGGCGTCGGGTTCTCGAAAGGATGGGCCGAGTTGGCGTTGTAGTAGCCGCCTCCGTTGGAGCCGAGCTGCTTGATGGCGACGTAGGCAGCCGCGGGACCAACCGGGATCACCTGCTCCTTGACCTCGATCTTCTGGGTGATCGGCTTCCCCCGTGCGTCGCTCGTCGGCTTCCCGTCCGCGCCGAGCACCGGGTCGTCGTAGCTCGTCGGCTGCACGAGCGACACGGTCGCGCCCTTCCCGAAGGTCTGGGGAACGCCTTGCTGCGCGAGCACCACGGCGAGCACCAGCGAGATCGGCAGGAGGATGTAGAGGTTGGTGCGGACCATGTCGACCCAGAAGTTCCCGATCGTCGAGGCCTGCTTGCGCACCAGTCCGCGGACGAGCGCCACCATCACGGCCATCGCCGACGCAGCGCAGACGAAGTGCTGCACCATCAGGCCGCCCACCTGGCTGAGCTGGCTCATGACGTTCTCGCCCGAGTAGTTCTGCCAGTTGGTGTTGGTGACGAAGCTCACCGCCGTGTTGAAGGCGAGGTCCGGCGAGAGCGGGCCGAAGCCGTACGGGTTGAGCGGCAGCAGGTGCTGCAGCCGCAGGATCGCGTACAGCAGCAGCGTGCCGGCGAAGTTGAAGAGCAGCATCGTGAGCGCGTACGTCTTCCAGCCCATGTCCTTCGTCGGATCGACCCCCGAGGCGCGATAGACGATCCGCTCGACGGGCCCGAGCACGCGGCCGGCGATGCCCGCGTTGCCTTGGTACACCCGCAACATGTACGCGCCGAGCGGCCTCATCAGCAGGAGGACCGCGCCGAGATACAGCACGAGCTGCAAGATCGAGCTGGCGGACATCAGAAGATCTCCGGCTTGAGAAGCGCCACGCACAGGTAGACGAGGAGCGCGGCGGTGACGACACCGCCCAGGACGTAGATGCCCGTCATCGGACGCGCTCCTCTCCCGGCGAGCCGACGGCCGCGAGGCGATCGCCGAGGATCGCGAGGCCCCAGGTGAGCGCGAAGAAGACGACGATCAGTCCGACGAAGATGAGGTCCATGCCGGGCACGCATAGCGATTCGCGTACCAGCCTTGTTCACGAAAGGTGGATGACTGGGATGCGCGAAAACCAGGCAGTGCAACCGGCGAATGCGCCTTCGCATGTGCGCCAGGCGGGCAGAACGCCTGCGCGAGCCTCGAGCAGTCCATCCGGCGCCGCACCCGCACCGTGGCATCGCGAATTGCACGAACACGCTCGTATTCGGGATCGCCGTCTGCAACCCGATCCGGGGCGGTGCCGGGCTCGGCAGTCGCGAGCGTCAGCCCAGAGGGCTGCCAACGCGGCGCGGACCCGGCGGCGGCCGGGCTGGCCTGGTTCCTGCTCTTGGCGAGAGCGAGGTGAGCGCCATGCGCGATGTCGGCGTGGGTGACCGGGTGGATCAGTACGTGGTCACGGACGTCGTGGCCCGCAGCGGGATGGCCAGCATCTTCAAGGCGGTGGACGGCGAGTCCGGCGGGGCCGTGGCCCTGAAGGTCCCACATGTCCAGTACGAGGGCGACGTCGTCTTCTTCGAGCGCTTCCAGCGGGAGGAGGAGATCGGGAAGCGCGTCGACCACCCCCACGTCGTCCGGGGCCTGGCGCCGCGGGAGAAGAGCCGGATGTACCTGGCGATGGAGTGGGTGGAGGGGCGTTCGTTGAGAGCGGAGCTGCGCTCGAGCGGGGCGCTCGCCGCGGAGCGGGCGCTCCAGATCGCCGGGGAGCTGTGCGACGCGCTCGCCTACCTCCACCGGAACGGGATCGTGCACCGCGACGTCAAGCCCGAGAACGTCCTCCTCGTCGGCCCGGGCGGTGCGGTCAAGCTGCTGGACTTCGGGATCGCGCTCCTCGAGTCTGCACGGCGCCTGACCTGGGCCGGACTCTCGGGCACCATCGGCACGCCGGACTACATGGCGCCGGAGCAGATCCGGGGGCGCCGCGGGGACGCGCGGACCGACGTGTACGCGGTCGGGACCATCCTGTACGAGATGCTCACCGGGCGCCTGCCCTACGACGCTCCCAACGCCGCCGCCCTGCTGCACGCCAAGACGCACGGCGAACCGGCGCGCCCCCGGGCGTTCGTCCGGGACATCCCGGCGTCGCTGGAAGCGATCGTCCTGAGGGCGATCGCCCGTGACCCTCGCGATCGCCACGGCTCGGCGGAGGAGCTGCTGCGGGACCTCCGCGACCCCTTCGCCGCCGTTCCCAGGACCAGGGCGTCCCCTGGCGACTCCATCCCCCGCCCGCACCGGCGCTGGGCGCGCCGCCTGCTGCTGGCGTCGCTCGTCTTCGCGATGGGCCTCGTCTCCCGCGCGTGGCTGGACCACGAGAGGAGCAGTGCGCCGGCACGATCGGCAGTGGCCGAGCTGCGGCAAGCGCATGGAGCGGGAGTCCCATGATCGCGCCGGACGCGAGAAGGGGGGAGGGCCCGATCGAGTCCGCTTCGTCCGCCATGCGCGCTGCCGTCCGGATCATCGCGACGGTCGCCGGCCTCGACGTCCCGGTGCTGTTCCGCGGCGAGAGCGGATCCGGGAAGAGCGCGCTGGCGCGGGCGCTGCACGCCGCGTCGCCCCGCCGGACGCACCGTCTCGTCCCCGTGGACTGCCAGGCGCTCCAGGCCGAGACGGCGCCGTCGGCGCGCGTTCTCGCAGCGAAGCTCGAGGAGGCGATCGGCGGCAGCATCCTGCTCGAGGAGATCGGAGCGCTTCCGGGCAGGTCGCAGGGCGTGATCGCGTCGCTGCTCGAGCAGCACGGCCTCGGCGCACCGACGGTGGACGTGCGCGTCATCGCGACCTCCCATCTCGATCTCGAGGCCGCGGTGAGCGCGCATCACTTCCGCGAGGACCTCCTCACCCGGCTCAACGTCGTCGAGGTCTTCGTTCCGCCCCTGCGCGATCGCCGCGAGGACATCCTTCCCCTGGCCGGCCGCTTTCTCGAGGTGTTCAGCCCGGGCCATGAGCTGCCTCCCGAGCTCACGCCGCGCGCCCAGCGCGCTCTCCTCGAGTACGAGTGGCCCGGAAACGTCCGAGAGCTCCGGAATGCAATCCATCACGCTGTGGTCCTATCGCGGACTCCCGCGCTGGACGTCGATGCGCTTCCGCCGAGGCTCGCAGAGCTGGGGCGACGCGCCTGACGTCGGGACGTTCGGAGGTGATCCATGTTGAACCTGCGCAGCACGAAGCCGCGCCCCCCCGTGCGCCCGCTCGCGAACCAGGCCCCGGTAGACGAGACGCATGCGTTCGCGGTGCTCGAGGCGGTCGAGCTCCGGTACCTCGAGCGGCTGCTGGGCCATCGTCCGACGGGCACCGATGCTGCAGCCTTGCCGGGGATCGATCTCTCGGGCCTGGGAGAGGACGAGCGGTGATCGTGGTAATGAGCTCGGCATGGCGGTGACCGCGTTCGGAGCCGGGAAGATCGGTGCTGTCGGGCTGTTCGTCGCTGCGGCGGCCATGGAGGTGCTCGGGGACGCGCTGATCCGCAAGGGGCTGCGCGGCAGCGGGGCCGTGCTGGTCGCCCTCGGGTTCTGCGTGCTCGGCTGCTACGGCGTCCTCGTGAACCAGCTCGACATCGACTTCTCCAGGCTCCTCGGCGCGTACGTGGGGGTCTTCGCCCTCGTGAGCGTGGCGGTTGGCCGCCTCGCGTTCCAGGACGAGATACCCCCGTCCACGCTGATCGGGCTTGCGGTGATCCTGCTGGGAAGCTCGATCATCCACCTGGGGCGGACGTAGGCGGACGCCGCTCCCGGCCGGTTCCGCGGCGCGGCTGTATCGACTCGACGCCGCGGCCGCCGCCAGGTCGGGGTCTCCCTTCAGCCTCGGCACCGCCGCGAGGCCCTCGAGATCCTTTCGGACCCAGGAACGACCGAGGCCGGGACCCCTGCGTTTCCGCTAGGAATCCCGGCCTCGTTACTGGCGGGGTGTAGGGGACTCGAACCCCTGGCCTCCGGCGTGACAGGCCGGCGTTATAACCGACTTAACTAACACCCCAGGTCGAATCGTGAAATGGGCGGAAGAGGCTTCGAACCTCTGACCCTCGCCTTGTAAGGGCGACGCTCTACCCCTGAGCTATCCGCCCGAAGGCGTGGAGCGCGGCGTGTTCTAGCTTGGCGCGCCGCGGGTGTCAACGATCGCGCACCCTGCCCCGGTCGCGCCACCCCCCGGAATTGACAGTGGCTTTACGCCACCCCGGCGCGATGGTACGAGGGCGCCGCCTATGGCCTGGGAAGCCGGACAGAAGGTCGTGCACCGCGCGCAGCGGTCTTGGGGAGTGGGGGTCATCGTCCAGGTCGCGGACGACGGCCGGCGCCTGGCGGTGCGGTTCGCCGGCCGCGACGGCGTCACGGTCGTCTCCGGCCGCGACCCGGCGCTGGCGCTGGTCCCGAAGGAGACGCCCATCGAGGAGGTCGCCGGCGGGCCGCTCGATCCGCTGGCGTCGGGCCAGGCGGGGCCGGCGTCCGCGTTCGCCCTCCGGACCCGCGTGGTGCGGCTCGAGGCGCTCCGGCGCGCGGACTCGCTCGGCGCGCTCCTCTCCTCGCGGGTCCACGTGCTGCCGCACCAGGTCGGGGCCGCGGGGCGCATCCTCGCCGACCGGATGCCGCGCTTCGTGCTCGCCGACGAGGTGGGCCTCGGCAAGACCGTGGAGGCGGGCCTGGTCTTCGCCGGGCTCCGCCAGCTCGGGATCGCCGAGCGCGTGCTGGTGGTCGTCCCCGAGCACCTCGCCTTCCAGTGGCTCGCCGAGCTCTTCCACAAGTTCAACGCGCTCTTCACGCTCCTCACCCCGGAGCGGATCGAGTCGCTGGGCGGCGCCGAGACGGCGCTGGCGCGGAGCCCGCACGCCATCGTCTCCTTCGAGGCGCTCCGGGCCGACGCCGACCTGGCCGAGGCCGCCGCGGACCTGCCGCTCGACCTCGTCATCGTGGACGAGGCGCACCACCTCGCCGACGACGCCCTGCACGGCCTGGTCGCCCCCGTCTGCCAGGCGTCCTTCGGCGTCCTGCTCCTCACCGCGACGCCGGTGCGGCTCGACCCCCGCGAGTACTTCCGGCTGCTCGCCCTGGTCGAGCCGGTGCCGTCCGCGTCGCTCGACGAGTTCCTCGCGCGCATCGAGAAGCACGAGGAGTTCGCGAAGGTGGCCCGACTGCTGCTCGCGCGGGAACCGGGCGGAGAGCCGGGGTCGCCGAAGGACGCTCCCGCGGCCGGCGCGCCGCGCCCCGGCGCTGCCGGCGACGCGCTGGCGCGGCTGCGGAAGCTCGCGCCGGGCGATCCCTTCTTCAGGTCGCGGCCGGCGCCGTCGCGCGAGGCGATCCTCGCGCACCTCGCCGACGCCTACAGCCTCTCGGCGCGCCTCATCCGCAACCGCCGCGTCAAGGTCGGCGCCTTCACCGCGCGCGTCCTGCGCCGCGAGGACGTCCCCGAGGGCGGCAAGCGCGCCGCGGTGGTCGCGGGCTGCGCCCGGCTCGCCGGGGAGCGCGAGAAGGTGCTGGTGTTCGGGTCCGACCTCGAGGCGCTGCGCGATCTCCAGGGCGGCATCGCCGAGGCGGGACTGGAGGCGCTCCTCTACGACGACGCGCCCTCGCTGGAGGCGCGCGACCGGCTGGTGGCGCGCTTCCGCGATCCGGACGGGCCGATGATCCTCCTCTCCGGCGAGTCCGGCGGCGAGGGACGCAACTTCCAGTTCGCGCACCACCTCGTCTGCGCGGATCTCCCCGACTCGCCGCTGGTGCTGGAGCAGCGCATCGGCCGCCTCGACCGGCTCGGCCAGACCCGGCCCGTCGAGATCCACGTGCCGGTGGAGCCGGGCGACGAGGCGTTCCTCGCGGACCTGTACCAGAACGAGATCGGCATCTTCGACGAGCCGGTCGGCGGCCTCGACGCCGTGCTGGCGTCGCTCCCCGAGGAGCTGGAGGCGCTCCGCCGCAAGCGCAGCGAGCGGACGCGCGAGTCGTTCCGGAAGGAGCTGGCCGGCCGCGTCGCCGAGGCGCGCCGCGCGCAGCACGACGGCGACCCGCTCCTCGACATCCGCTCGGCGGCGCTGCCGGAGCTGGCGGCGCTCGCCGGGAACGCCTTCGCCCGGATCGGCGAGGACATTCCCGAGGAGCTGGCCGGCGCCGGCGGGGGCGGGCTCGGCGTCCCCACCCCCGAGCTCTCCGCGGCCATCGAGCAGGCGCTCGTCACGCTCTCACGCTGGCTGGAGGAGGAGCTGGAGGACGTGGTGGCGGAGGTCGGGCACCGGGTCGGCATCGAGGTGGACACCGACCAGAACGTCCACCCGTTCGAGGTCGCGTTCACCCTCGGGGCCGGCATGAAGATCGAGGCCCTCCCCGGCATGCAGCTGCCCGAGGAGCCGGTCACCTACCTCGGCAGCTTCTGGCGCGAGACGGCGGTGGCGCGCGACGAGCTGGAGTGGTTCGCGACCGGGCACCGCCTGGTCGAGGCCCTGGTCGGGCTCGTCCGCGACGGCGACGCCGGCCGGACCGCCGCGCTGAAGCGCGAGTGGGCGCCGCGCCGCGGCGGGTTCTACGCGAGGTTCGTGCCGGGGCTGGCGACGTCGGCCGACGTCGCGCCCGGCGCGCGCGTCGCCTCGAGGCAGGCGTCGCGCTACGTCGATCTCACGCCGGTCCCGGTGTTCCTGGAGCTCGAGGCGAACGAGCCCCGGCCCGCGCTCGCGCAGCGGCTGGAGGACGAGATCGAGGACGCCGGTGACGCGCGCGTCGGCCCCGCGCCCGCCACCCTGATCGAGGGCGCCCGGACCGCCGCGCAGCGCCAGGCCGAGGCCGTGCTGGCGCGCCGCAAGGAGGAGGGAAAGGCGCGGCTCGAGGCGCACGCGGCCGCCGAGGAGGAGCGGCTGGTCGAGGCCGGGCTCGGCGGCGGAGCGGACCGCGACACCATCGCCGCGGCGCTCGCGCTCCTCCGGAGCCATCGCGAGGTCGTGGGCAAGGCGATCGAGCGCGCCCGCCTGGAGCTGGACGCGGCGGCGCTGGTGGTGCCGTAGGCCGCCCCCCCGGAAAGCGGCCCCCATCGGCGCGATGTTCCTATAAAGGGGGGTATGGCCGCCGCCCGCGCCTACCTTCCCGACCTCGTCTGGTCCGAGGGCGCCTTCCGCGCCGGCGCGGCCGTCACCGTGGAGGACGGGAAGGTCGCCGCCGTGGGACCGCCGGGTCCGGGCGCAGAGGTGATCCGCTGGCCCGGGCTCGCGGTCCTGCCCGGGTTCGTCTCCGCCCACTCGCACGCCTTCCAGCGCGCCATCCGGGGCCGCACGGAGCGCCGCGCAGGCGCCGGCCGCGAGACCTTCTGGACCTGGCGCGCGGTCATGTACCAGGCCGCGGCTCGGCTCGGCCCGGACGAGCTCCACGCCGTGGCGCGGATGTGCTTCCGGGAGATGGCCCTCGCCGGCATCACCGCGGTCGGCGAGTTCCACTACCTGCACCGCGACCCGCAGGGCCGCCCCTACCAGGACCCGTCGGAGCTGGCCCTGCGCGTCACGGCCGCCGCGCGGGAGGTGGGACTCCGCATCGTCGTGCTCCGCGCCGCCTACGCCCGCGGTGGCGCGGGGCGCGCGCCCGACGCCGTGCAGCGCCGGTTCGTCGAGGCGTCGCCCGACGAGGTCCTCGCCGGCCTCGATCGCCTCTCGGCCGCCCTCGCCGGCGACCCGCTCGCCTCGGTGGGCCTCGCCCCGCACTCGGTGCGCGCCTGCCCGGCCGAGTGGATCGCCGCGCTCGCGGCGGAGGCCGGGCGCCGGCGCATCCCGCTCCACGTGCACGCCGCGGAGCAGCCCGCCGAGATCGAGGCGTGCCGGGAGGAGCACGGCACCACGCCGGTGGGGCTCCTCGAGCAGCTCGGCGCGCTGTCGGAACGGACCACGGCGATCCACGCCATCCACCTCGACGACGCCGACGTCCGGGCGCTGGGCCGCGCCCGCGTCACCGTCTGCGCCTGCCCCACCACGGAGCGCGACCTCGGAGACGGGATCGTGCCCGCCGACCGGCTCGCCGCGCACGGGGTCCGGCTGGCGCTCGGCACCGACTCGAACGTGCAGATCGACCCCATGGAGGACGCCCGCGCCCTGGAGCAACACCTGCGGCTGCAGCACCTGGAGCGGGCCGTGCTCGACGATCCCCCCGGCTCGCTCGCGCCGCGCCTGCTCGCGGCGGCCACCTCGGGCGGGATGGCGGCGCTCGGGCTGCCCGGCGGGAGGCTCGCGCCCGGCGAGCCCGCCGATCTCGTCGCGATCGCGCTCGACGACTTCTCCATCGCCGGCGCCGCGCCCGAGCACCTCGCCGCGGCGGTGGTCTTCTCCCTGGCGCGGACCGCGGTGCGCCACGTGCTGGTCGCGGGCGAGGCCGCCGTCCTGGACGGCCGCGGCGCCCCGGGGCGGACGCCGGACGACCGCGTCCTCGGCGACTTCCGCGAGGCGATGGGCCGGCTGTGGACCGCGTGATCGAAAAAGGCGCCCGGGGCGGCGCCCCATCGTAGGCTCGGCCATGGATCTCGTCCCGCTCCTCCAGGACCTCGTCGCCATCGACTCCACCTCGGCGCGATCGAACCTCCCGGTGCTGGATGCGCTGGAGCGGGTGGTCCGGCCGCTCGGGTTCGAGACGCGCCTGGCGCGCTGGACGGACGCCTTCGGCGTCGCCAAGGGAAACCTCGTCTGCCGGCGCGGCCCCGAGGCGCCCGGCGGCCTCGCCCTGGTCGGCCACACCGACTGCGTGCCCTTCGACGAGGAGTGGAAGGAGGCGCTCTCGGGCGAGGAGCGGGGCGGGCGGGTCTACGGCCGCGGCGCGGCGGACACCAAGGCCTCCGTCGCGGCCGCCGTGGTCGCCGCCTCGCGCACCGGCGCCCTGGCGAAGCCGCTGGTGCTCCTCTTCACGGCGGACGAGGAGGTGGGCTGCCTGGGCGCGAAGCAGGCGCTCGCCGAGGGGCGCATCCACCCCCGCCACGCCATCGTCGGTGAGCCCACCTCGCTCACCCCGGTGCGCGCGCACAAGGGCTACTGCGCCGTGGAGGTGGAGGTCCGCGGGATCGAGGGGCACAGCGCCTACCCGGACGTGGGCGCCTCCGCCGTCCACGCGGCCGGGAGGCTCTTCGCGGACCTGGAGCGGATCGGCGAGGACCTGCGGCGCGAGCAGGACGCGTCGTTCCAGCCGCCGCACGCCACCTGGAACGTCGGCGTGATCGGCGGCGGCAAGGCGCGGAACATCATCGCCGGCGAGTGCCGCTTCACCTACGAGTGGCGGCCCCTGCCCGGGCAGGACCCGCGCCGCGCGCTCCGGCTGCTCGAGGACGCCTGCGCCCGGCACGCGGCCGCGTTCGGAGGGCGGATCTCGTTCGCGATCGCGCCGCTGCGCACCGACGCGGCGGCGGTCACGCCCCCGGAGGCGGAGGTGGTGCGGTTCCTGGAGGCGGAGAGCGGCCGGCGCGCCACCACGGTGCCGTTCGGGACCGAGCTGCCCGAGGTGGCGGGGATGGGCGCCGAGGCCTGCGTCTTCGGGCCGGGCGACATCCGCGTCGCGCACCGGACCGGCGAGTTCGTGGAGGTGGCGGAACTGGAGGCGGCGGCGGCCATCCTGACCCGCGCCATCGAGCGGTTCTGCGCCTGAGCCTCCTCTTCAGCCCTGGGCGAGCGCCTCCGCCTCCCGGGGTCCCTCGACACTCGGGTGGTCTCCGGCCACGCCAAGCTCGGGGACGAAAGGGCTCGAAGCACGTCACCCCTCCCGCCGCGGTTCAACCTCCCACGGCGAGCGGAGGGGCGGCAAGTCACCGCCGCGGGGTCCGGCCGCGGGGCTTCCCGGGGAACGGCACGTCGTGGCGCGCCAGGAGGCGTCGCAGGCCGAAGTAGGAGACGCCCAGCTTCTTGGCGAGCCCGTGCGGATCGCCCTCGTGGAGCCGGGCCGCCGCCGCGAGGTAGCGCCGCGCGGCCTCGCGGAAGGGGAGCACGTCGGCGCGCGTGGGCGGGGCCCCGGCGAAGCCGGCCGCGCCCGGCCCGCGCAGCGCGGCCAGCCGCCCGCGCGCCTGCTCCACCTCCGCCTCCTGCTGCTCGATGGTCCGCGTCAGCCGCCGGCGATCGATGGCCAGCTCCACGGCGCGCTCCAGCTCGGTCGGCTCCGAGTCGGTCCGCCACTCGAAGAAGTGGTCGGCGCCGGCCATCACCGAGGCGACCGCCTCGGAGGGCGGCGCCACGGTGGCGAAGGCGAGCACCGCCAGGTCCGGGCGCGCGTCGCGCAGCTGCTGGACGATCTTGAGCCCGGGGATCTTGGGGAGCACGAGGTCCACGGCCACCACCGTCACGTCGGGGGTGGCGCGCTGCATGGCCTCGTCGCCGTCCACCGCCTCGATCACGCGGAACCGCGGGTAGCGGCCGAGCACGTCCCGCCGCCGCCGACCCGCGATCGCGGCCAGGTGGGGGACCACGGCCTCGCGGTGCGCGTCGTCGGGATCGACGAGGAGGAGCACGTGGTCGTGCTCGTCCGGTCGGTCCCAGCGGCGGCGGGCCATGGCTTCGTCTACCACGCCCGGCGCGCGAGGTGAACGGAGAGTACGCGGCGAGGGGCGGGCCGCTCCTCCGGACGGGCGCTCGGCCAGCAGGCGCCGGTGTGGGTGGCGGTCCGCCCGGCGCCCCGGCGTCCGGGTGTCCCGGCACGGGGATCCCCGCTATGATTCGCCCGCGTGGCGATCCGCTTCACCAAGTACCAGGGGCTCGGGAACGACTTCGTGCTGGTCGAGGGGCCGCTCATGGACCCGGCCCGGGCCCGGCGCGTGTGCGACCGCCGCCTGGGGGTGGGGGCCGACGGCGTGGTGACGCTGCTCCCGCCGCGCACCGCGGGCGCGATCGCGACCATGCACATCTACAACTCCGACGGGTCGGTCGCGGAGATGTGCGGGAACGCCATCCGCTGCGTGGCCCGCCACCTGGCCGAGACGCGTGGCGCCCCCGACCAGGTGACCATCGACACCGACTCCGGGCCGAAGCGCTGCACGCTCCACCGCGGCCCGGGAGGCCGGGTCGGGGCCGTCTCCGTGGAGATGGGCCCCGCGCGCCTCGAGGGAGAGCAGGACTTCGACGTCGCCGGGCAGCGCCACCACGCCGTCCGCGTGAACATGGGGAACCCCCACGCGGTCCTGTTCGAGGAGCCCTCCGCGGCCCGCGCCCGGGCGATCGGCCCGGCCATCGAGGCGGCCGTCGAGGGCGGCGTCAACGTCGGCTTCGCGCGAGCCGGGGCGGCGGGCATCGACCTGGTGGTGTGGGAGCGCGGCGCGGGGCTCACCGACGCGTGCGGCACCGGCGCCTGCGCCGCGACCGTCGCGGCCGTCCGCGCCGGCGCGGCCCGGGCCGGCGAGCCGGTGGAGGTGCGGCTCCCGGGCGGCGCCCTCCAGATCACGGTCGCCCCGGACCTGGCGCGGGTGGTGATGCGCGGCCCGGCCGAGCGCGTCTTCGCGGGCGAGGCGGAGCTCTGATGGCCCAGGGGCGCGTGCTCGTCGTGGACGACGAACGGTTCCACCGGGAGCTGTTCAACGACATCCTGGAGAGCGCCGGGCACGCCACGCGCACGGCGGCCGCGGCCGAGGAGGCGCTGCAGCTCCTCGGCGACGAGCACTTCGACCTCCTCGTCACCGACATCGTCATGCCCGGGCTGGACGGCATCGGCCTGGTGCGCGAGGCGCGCCGGCGGGATCCGGACCTCGAGTGCGTGGCGATCACCGGCCACCACGACGTGCGGCTGGCGGTGGACGCCATGAAGGCGGGCTGCGCCGACTTCCTCATGAAGCCGGTGGACCGGGCCGAGCTGGTGGCGGTGGCCGGCCGCGCCCTGGCCCGGGTGCAGCTCCGGCGCGAGCACTCGCAGCTCCTCGACGAGAACGTCCAGTTCCAGAAGAGCCAGGCGCTCTCCCGCCAGGCGCTCCAGATCCTCGCCACGCTGGATCTGGAGAAGCTCCAGGACCTGGCGCTCTCGGTGCTGGCGCGCGCCACCGACGCCCAGGGGGCCGCCCTCTGGCTGGTGGACGACCGCGGACAGCTCGCGCTGCGCGGCTACCGTGGCGTGGTGGACCGCTCGGCGCTGCCGGCGCGCATCGACCCGAAGGCGGCGGAGTGGACGGACCTGCTCCGCGCCGGCCTCCCCTTCCCGGCGCTGGCCGCGCCGGCGGGCGAGGCGTTCTACGTGCCGCTGGTCGCCGACGACGAGCCGCTCGGCCTGGCGCTCCTCTCCGACCGGGCGCGCGGCCGGTTCGGCCGCGAGGAGCACCAGGCGGCGCAGACGGTGGCCGACTTCGCCGCCATCGCCGCGCGCAACGCCCGGCGGTTCGGCGCCGTCGAGCGCGTCGGCCTGCGCGACCGCGACACCGGCGCCTACAACCTCGCCTACTTCGTCGACTACGCCGGCAAGGAGTTCTACAAGGCGCGGCGGTACGGGCGCGCCTTCTCGCTGGTGGTGGTCTCCGTGGACAACGTCGAGCAGCTCCGCAAGGAGGGCGGCCGCGACCTCTACCGCCGGGCCGGGCGCGCCCTGGTGGACGCGGTCGCCCGGGTGGCGCGGGACGCGGACATCCTCGCCAAGGTGTCGGAGAGCGAGTACTACGTGCTCCTCCCCGAGACCGACTACTTCGGCGCGCTCATGTTCCAGCGGCGCGCCGCCGACGAGATCCGCAAGGAGGAGGCGATCCGGCAGCTGGAGGAGCGCTGCCCGGTGCTCGTCTCCATGGGCGGCGCCACCTTCCCCAAGGACGGGGAGGACTTCGACGAGCTGCTCCACTGGGCGCGGGCCCGCGTGCAGGAGCGGCGCGGCTCGCTCCTCCGCCGGCTCCACCTCGGCGACCTCGACCGCGCCGCCTTCTGGGAGCTGGCCGACCTCCTCCTCTCCGAGGGGGCCCGCATCCCCGACAGCTCGCCCTCGGCGCGGCTCGCCCACGACCCGGAGTTCCTCGCCGCCGCGCAGCGCGAGGCGGCGCGGGAGATCGCCCGCGACCCGCGCGCCCGCGGGCTGCTCTACGTGGGCGTGGGCGAGGGGATGTCGCGCACCCCGGTGCTGGACGGCCTGCCGCCGGGCGAGGGGACCGCCCGCGCCGGTGACGGCGCGGTCCAGGTCTACCTGCTCGGTCCGCGCGGCGACGGCGCGAGCGGCCCCCGCCATCCGCTCGTCACGGAGGTGTTCCTCGAGGGCGACGCCCGGATGAACGAGCACGCCTTCCTGCTCTTCATCGGGGAGCACTCCGCGTACGCGCTCCTGACGCGCCCGGGCGTGGGCGCCTTCCACACCTCGGACGCGCCCCTGGTCGACGCGCTGGTGTCGAAGCTCCAGGCGCTCTACGACCTCCAGCCCGTCTAGCCCGCGCCCATGCCGCCCGTCCGCAAGATCCTCATCGTCGATCCCGACCCGGACACCGTCCGGGCGCTGGCCCCCGCGCTGCGCCGGCGCGGCTACCAGGTCCACGCCGCGCGCGACGCCTCGCGCGCGCTGCAGATCGCCATCCTGCGCTTCCCGGACCTGGTCCTGCTGGACGAGAACGCGCCGCTGCTGGACCCGCGCACCTTCGTGCGGATCCTGCGCACCAACCCGCGCACCGAGCGCATCCCGGTGGTGATCACCGGCGAGGCCGTCGATCCCGATCGCGCGCGGCTCGGGACGTTCCTGCGCAAGCCGTTCAACCTCGACGATGTCCTCTCGCGGATCGAGCAGATCTTCCGGCGCATCGAGGCGGCACGCGCGGTCTCCGGCGAGAGCCGCGAGATCGAGGGGAACCTCGCCCAGATCCCCCTCGTCGACCTCCTCCAGATCCTCGCCGTCAACAAGAAGAGCGGCCGGCTGGCGGTGGAGCGGGAGGGGGAGCGGGCCGAGGTGGCGCTCGACCAGGGGCGCGTGGTCGACGCGCAGATGGGCGCGGTCGGCGGCGAGAAGGCGCTCTGGCGGCTCCTCACCCGGCGCGAGGGACAGTTCGCCTTCGTCCCCGGCCCTCCGGGCGGGACCGTCCGCATCGAGCGCCGGCTCGAGGAGCTGGTGCTGGAGGGGCTCCGCCAGGCCGACGAGGTGGCGCGGCTGCTCGCCGCCCTTCCGCAGCCGCAGGACCTCGTCGAGCTGACGGTCCACCCCTCGGAGATCCCCCCCGGCCTCCACCCGGTCACGGAGGAGGTGGTGGCGCTCCTCGGTGCGCCGCGTCCCTTCGCCGAGGTGGTGGACCGCTGCCGCGCCTCCGACCTGGAGGCGATGCGCGCGGTGTCGGCGCTCCTGGAGCGCGGGTTCGCCCGGCGCCGCGAGGGCGTGGCCCCGGCCGGCGAGGCCGCGACCCTCCTCGCACCACACGAGCTGCACGCGCTCCGGGCCCGGATCGCGCGCGGCCGCTCCTCCGGTCCCCAGACGGTCGGTAAGGTGATCCTGGCCGCCGGCGGGCCGCTCTCGCGGCGGGCGGCGCTCGCCCGCTTCGCCACCGTCCCCGGCTTCGCCCCCGACCCGCACGCCGAGGCGAGCCCGTTCGGCACCGTCGGCCGCCTCGCCCTCGGCGACGGGGTGCGCGTCGACGTCACCGAGATCCCGGGCGAGCGCGCGCAGCGCCCGCTGTGGCGCCCGTTCGCGTCCGGCGCGGTGGGCGCGCTGGTGCTGCTGCCGGCGGAGGGGCTGGAGCCGCTCCTGGAGGAGCTGGCGCGGGTCCTGCGCCTGCCGGTGGTGGTCTGCGGGCCGTCCGAGGCGGCGGTGCCGCCGCTGCTGCGCCAGGCGCCGGGCGGCTTCGCCTTCGAGGGGAGCGACGCGGCCGAGGGGCTCCGCGCGCTGCTCGCGGGCGCCGCCGTGAAGCCGGTCGCGTACTGACGGCGGCGTCAGCCGGAGCGGTGCTCCCGCACCCACTCCGCCAGCGCGCGATCGGTCCGGTAGATGTGCTCGCGGAGCCAGGCGGTGACGCGGTTCGAGATCCGCACCACGAAGGCGAGCCGCGGTCCCTCGTTGCGGAACTCGCGGTAGAGGATGGCGTACTCCTGCACGAAGCGCTCGTGCTCGCCCCGGTGGGACGCCGCCCCCGGGTAGCCGACCTCCGCCATGAGCCGCTCCTCGGCGGCGAAGTGCTGGACCACGTAGTCGCCGAGGAAGTCGAGGAGCCCCGCGATCTCGGGCGCGCTCCGGCGCTCGTGCGAGGCCTCGAGCAGCTGGTCGAGGCGCGCGAACAGCTCGCGGTGCTGCGCGTCGATCATCGGGTCGCCCGTCTCGAGGAGCGGGTCGAACTCCACCTTCATCCGCGGCTTCACCTAGCCCTCCCAGGCGACGCCCAGCGCCGCCCGGGCCGTCGGGTTCCCGCAGAGCAGGCGGAACTCGAGCCGGGAGAGCCAGGCGGTGCGCTTGCCCCGCTTCCCCACCAGGTCGAGGCGGAAGCGGTCGCGGTCCGAGGCCACGGTGGCCGCGCAGCCCGCGGCGAGATCGCGCTCCAGTGACCGCAGGTGCCGGTGGATGCGGAGCGCGCGCCGCCCCTCCGGCGAGGAGAGCGCCAGGAAGTACCGGTTGCGGCTGAAGCCGGGGTCCTCCCGGAGACGCTGCACCGCCCGCGTCACGAAATCCGGCATCGGCGCGAGGTTAGCATAGCGACCCGGGGGCCTGGGGTCGGAACGCCCCCCATCAGGAATGCCGCCGCGCGTCAACGCGCCTCGGGGCGGCCGGCGAGCACGAACTTGCCCAGCTGCACGTCGCTCAGGTAGACGTGATCGCGCAGCCAGTCGCAGACCTCGCGCTCCAGCGCGAGGATGAGGGCGGCGGTGGCGCCCCTGGCGCGGAAGTCCGCGGCGAGCTTCTCCACCTCCACCGCGAACGCGGCGTGCTCCGCCTGGTGCGCCGCCAATCCCGGGAAGCGCCGCCGCAGCATCAGCGCTTCCTCGTCGGCGAAGTGGAACTTCACGTACTCGAGCAGGAACCCCACCAGCCGCTCGCCTTCGGCGCGGTCGTTCGCCAGCATGGCGTCGAGGAGCCGGTCCACGCGCCGGAACAGCTCCTGGTGCTGCGCGTCGATCTCCGCGACGCCCACCGTGAGGGCGGACGTCCACTGCATTGCCACGGTCAGCCTCCCTGCGCCACGGGGCGCCCGGAGCGATTCTACGCCGCCTCCCCCGGATGTGAACCGGCGCCGCCCGGGCGCCGCGGCCGGGTCCGGCGGACGAGACTCCGTCGCGCGCGGCGGGCGCCGCCCGATCGTCGCCAGTGCGCTCCGGGAAGGAGCCGGTGGGCGCCGGACGGGTCGCCCCCGGATCCGGGGTGAGGGCCTCTACGCGAAGGCGACCGCGGTCGCGTGCACGGGGAGGCGAGTCTGGAGGTAGGCCCGCAGCGCGGGGCGATCCTGGAAGCGCGCCCCGCACGACAGGCACAGCCGCAGGGTGAGGAGGACCTGCACGCCGTTCGGAGCCTTCACCGGGAAGGTCTCCGAGTAGCAGGATCCCGAGTCGTTCACCCGCGGGCTGGTCTGGCAATCGACGCAGCGGTTCGGCAACGTGCACCTCCCTGGTCGGAAGAGCAGCGCTGTCATCCTACACGGTCCGTCAGACAGCGCATCCCGCTCTCGATGGAGCCACGCGGGCGCCCGGGGGTGCACGCCGCGGACGGCGACGGAGTCTCAGGATGGACCGCAGGGGCCGGGTGGACGAGCCCGGACCCCCCCCACCTCCCGGTCTCCTCGGACCACGCTCAGTCCGGGAGGCCCGGGGCACGGGAAACGACCCGCTCCACGGCGGCCCGCACGCGCCGGCCGGCAGGGCCGACCACCACCGCGACCAGGTTCGAGCGCCGGTAGGTCTCGCGCGCCACCCGCTGCACGTCCTCCGGCGTGACGCGCTCCACGCGGCGGCAGCGGTCCTCGAAGCCCTCGGGGGCCGAGAGGACCTCGCCCGCGCCGTACCAGCCGGCCAGGTCCGCGGCGCTGTCGAGGGAGAACGCCAGCGTCATCCGGTGGCGCCGCTGGACGCGGAGGAGCTCCTCCGCGGGCGCCGGCGCCTCGGCGAGCGCACCCAGCACGCGCAGGATCTCCCCGAGGACGCGGGGAAGCTTCCGGGGGGCGCAGGCGCCGTCGATGACCACCATGCCCGCGTCGGCGTAGGCGTCGATCCCGGCGTGGAGCGAGTAGGCGAGGCCGCGGCGCTCCACGATCTCGAAGGGGAGGCGGGAGGACAGGCCGTCGTCGAGCAGGCGGCGGATGCACAGGTGGACGGGGTAGTCGGGGTGGCGCTCCGGCGGGCAGGGGAAGGAGAGCGAGAACTCCGCCTGCGCGTCCTCGTGCTCCACGATCTCCACCCGCGGACCGGCGGGCCAGGCGGGGGGCGGCAGGTCCACGGACGGACGGCCCCGCGGCAGCGCCCCCAGGTGCGTGTCGGCGAGCTCGACGACCTCGGCGTGCCGCACCGGCCCCGCCACCGCCAGGACGAGGTTCGCGCCGGTGTAGAACCGCGCGTGATGGGCGCGCACGTCGCGCAGGGAGAGGCGCCGCACGATCTCCGGGGTCCCCGCGATCTTGAAGGCGAGCGGGTGGCCGCCGTAGACGAGCCGCTTGGTGAGGTTGTCGGAGTCGATGTCGCGGCCGTCCGAGTCCACCTCGTCGAGGATCTCCTCCAGGATCACCTCGCGCTCCACGTCCATCTCGCGGAGCAGCGGCCGGCGGAGCAGGTCGCCCAGGATGGCGATGCCGGTCCGGAGCTCGCCCGGGTGGATGGGCGTGTAGTAGCAGCCGTGGTCGCGCGCGGTGACGCCGTTCAGGTTGCCGCCGACGCTCTCCACCGCGGCGTTCATGGCCACGGTGTCCGGCCAGCCCTCCGACCCCCGGAAGAAGAGGTGCTCGAGGAAGTGCGACACCCCGTTCACGGCGGCGCGCTCGTGGCGGGAGCCGGCCCGGACGTAGAGCGCGATCATGGCGCTGTGCAGCCCGGGCGCGTGCGCGGTGAGCACCCGGAGCCCGTTGCCCAGCGTGCTGCGCTCGACCTCGCCCCAGTCGTCGCGCGGCCGGCGCCCGGTGCGGAGCGGGGAGGCCGCCGCGCGCGGCGCAGCCGCGAGCTTCCGCCGCACCGTCGCGGTCCGCTTGCTCCCGCCCGTGAGCGACCTGGGGATCCTCATGCGCTCGCCGCCTCCGTCGCCGCCTCTGCCGTCCGCTCCTCCGCCGCCGGCAGCCGGACGCAGAAGGTCGTCCCGCGCCCCACCGCGCTCTCGCAGCGGATCGTGCCGCCGTGCTCCTTCACCACCTGCTGGGCGAACGCCAGGCCGAGGCCGGTGCCGCGCTCCTTGGTCGAGTAGAACGGGTCGAAGATGCGCGTCAGGCTCTCCGGGGGGATCCCCCCGCCGGTGTCGAATACGCCGATCTCGACCGCGCCGTCCACCGGCGCGGTTCGCACCGTGATCGTGCCGCCGCCGGGCATCGCCTCGCGGCTGTTCCGGATCAGGTTGAGGAACACGGCCCGCAGCAGCCCCTCGTCGCAGCGGACGGACGGCAGCCCGCTCGCCAGCTCCCGGCGCACCTCGACGCGGGCGGCCGCCAGCTCCGGGGCGAGGAAGTCGAGGAGCCCCGACAGGATCTCGTTCGCGTCCTGGCTGGCCAGCGTGGCGCGCGGCAGCCGCGCGAAGCGCAGGTACTCCTCGGTGACCGCCTCCAGCCGGTCCACCTCGCGGCCGATGGCGGCCACGAGCTGCTGCGCCTCCTGCGAGCCGCCGGCGGCCAGCTCCTCGGCGAGCAGCTCCGCGTTGAGCCCGATGGAGTTGAGCGGGTTGCGGATCTCGTGGGTGATCTGGGCGGAGATGCGCCCCACCGCCGCGAGCCGCTCGGCGCGCCGCAGCTCCGCCTGCTGGCGATCGAGGGAGGTCGCCATGGCGTTGAACTCGCGGGCGAGCAGGCCGATCTCGTCCTGCCGCCGCACCTCGACCTGCCGGGAGAGGTCGCCGGCGGCGACCGCCTTCACGCCCTCGGTCAGCTTCTGGATGGGGGCGAGGAGGCGCTGGGCGATGATCGCCGCTCCGGCGCCCACCGCCAGCGCCAGGATCGAGTAGACGAGGATGATGCGGACCGTCTGCGACTCGGCGCGCTCGGTGGCGCGGACCCGGTCGCCCACCTGGCTCTCCAGCGCCACCTGGAGGAGCTTCACGTCCAGGGACAGCTTCTTCTCCAGCGATCGCACGTCCTGCACCCGCGCCTCGAAGACCTGGGCGGTGCGCGGATCCTGGCCCTCCCCCGCCTCGAGGGCGTCGAGCAGGGCCCGGGCCTGCGCGTCGTACTCGGACCAGCGCGCGCCCAGCGCGTCGAGCCGCCCGGCCACCTCGTCGAGGAAGCGCGCGTCGTCGCCGCGGGCGAAGGCCCGCGCCTGCCGCGCCACCTCCTTGCCCTCCTCGATCTTCTCGCGGACCAGCGCCGGGAAGTGGGCCCGCGCCACCGGCAGGTAGACGCGCCGGGCGGCGAGGTCGAGGGCGCGGGCCTCCAGCGCCCGCGAGGCCACCCAGTCCTTCACGTCGAGCTGGGCGGCGATGCGCGTCAGCGACAGGTAGCCGCCCGAGAGGAGCCGCAGGTCCCGCCCCAGCTCGTGCAGGCGCGCCCCGGCGGACACCGCGGCGATCCCGAAGGCGGTGAGCGCCACCGCGAAGGTGAGGAAGATCTGGGTGGCGACGCGGCGCATCGAGCGGCCGATCCTAGCCCGAACCGGGCGCCCGGGCCGACGGATCCCTAACCGGCCGGGGGGCGGGGTGCCGCGCCCGCCGACGGGCCGCTGGCCCGCTTCCCAAGAGGTGGGAACCGGGATACCAAGGGGGACCACCTGCAGGTCCGTCCGGAGCCTCGCCATGAACGGCATCGTCGTCCTCGTCGCACTCGCCGCGGTGGTCGCCGCCGTCGGCTTCTTCCTCGCGGCCCGTGGGGCGCGCGCGGCGCGCTCGGCCGGGGAGACCGAGCTGGCCGGGCTGCGCCCCCAGCTCGAGGAGGCCCGCCGGGCGGCCCAGGACGCCCGCGCCGACGCGAAGGAGCGGCGCGACGAGGCCCAGGGCCTGCGCGCCGAGCTGGCCACGGCGAAGAAGAAGGCGTTCGACCAGGCCGAGGCGGCCAAGAAGCTCGGCGGCGCCGCGGCGCTGCGGGAGGAGATCGACAAGCTCGCCTCGCGCCTGGCCGAGGCCCGCGCCGAGGCCGAGCACCAGGGGCAGCGCGCGCGGGGGCTGGAGAAGGACCTCGCCCGCGCCAGCGAGGCGCTGGAGCGCGCCCGGACGATCGTCCCGGGGGGCGGTCCGCCCCCCAGACCCCCGGTCGCTCCGGACCAGGCTCATCCGCCCGGCCCTGCGCCCCAGGCGGCAGCCGCGGCGTCCGCGCCGGCCCCCGCCGCCCCCGCGGCGGCGCCGACGGACGAGCGCCTCGCCGCCGAGAAGGAGCGCGCCGACAAGGCCGAGGCCAGGCTCGCCGAGGCGCGCAAGAAGCTGCTCGAGGCCGAGGACGGCCTCAAGAAGGCGCGCGGCAGGCTCGAGACCGAGAAGCGCGTCTACATCGTCCAGCGCGGCGAGCTGGAGCTGGCGCACGACCGGTACGCGGAGCTGCGGCGCCGGCACGAGAAGCTGCGGCGCGACCACGACGAGCTGGTCGAGGCGGTGCGGCAGGCCGCGCGCGAGGAGCGCCGGCTCACCGCCGCCGAGGCCGCGCGCGCCACCCAGCCGCCGCCGGCCGAGGAGATCGAGCCGGCCGGCGCGGGAGCGGAGAGCGAGGACGGCACCGAGCCGGGCACGGCGGTCTGATCGCCGTGCGCCCCCTCTCCCGGGCCCTCTCCCCCGCGCCGCGGGGTGGTCCAGTCACACCGCCTGCGCCAGCACCTTGAAGAGCGGCGACAGGTCTCGGAACGTCCCCAGCAGATCGCCGAGCGAGAGGCTGCGCGCCTCCTCCCGGGTGAAGGCGATCCCGACGTCGAGACCGGCGCCGCCGGGCGCCAGCGCCTCGCCCAGCTCCTGCCAGAACGCGGGTGAGTGCGCGGGCGCCAGCTCCGGCAGGTCCTCGTGGTTCCACCGGTCGTAATGGCGGAGCCGGCGGAACGGCTTCCCCTTCTTGGCGAGGTTCGCCGCCTCGCGGGCCAGCGCGCGCCGCATCGCGTCCCGCCGGGGCGAGTCGCCCTTCACGGCGACGCGCGCGTGCAGGTGATCGCGGGTGAGGACGACGGCGAGGCAGGGCACGCCGCGGATCCCCTTGGCGCTGTCGCAGAACGCCACGCCGATCTCCTCGGGCGCGACCCCCTTGCGCCTGGGCACGCGCGCGGCGTGGCAGTGCAGGTCCTTGCCGGCGATCCGGCCCAGGCCGGAGAGGCACTGCTGGCCGATCTCGAGGAGCTTGGGGTGGAGGGCGTCCTCCAGGGCATCGGCCCGCTCGTCCGGATCGTCGATCTCGAACAGCGCGAACTCGGGTGGACCGAGGCCCAGGCCTGCCATGAACACCCCCGCCCACTACCAGGGTGGGCCGCATCTTATCACACGTTGACTCCCCGCCGCCGGCTGCTAGGGTTCGACGGCGATGCAGAAGGCGCAGCGGCTGCTGGACCTCGCCGCGTTCCTCCTCAAGGCGGCCGAGCCCGTCTCCTGGCGCGAGATCCAGGAGCAGTTCTCCGACGACTACGCCCAGGGGTCGGGCGACGCGGCCATCCGCAAGTTCGAGCGCGACAAGGCCGATCTGCTCGAGCTCGGGATCCCGGTGCGGTACGCGGCCGGCGACGAGGACCTGCCCGCCGGCTACCTCATCGAGAAGGACGAGTTCTACCTCCCCGATCTGAAGCTGCCGCCCGAGGACCTGGCGCTCCTCTACGTGGCGGGGTCGGTGGCGCTGGCGCAGGGCACCTTCCCGTACGCGCGGGATCTCGCCCACGCCATGAGCAAGCTCTCCTTCGCGGCCCGGGCGCCCGGCGCGTCGGAGGCGGCGGCGCTGGCGGCGCGCACGCTCTCCGCCGGTGACGCGGCGCCCCTGGGCGATCCGGCCGCCACCGCGGCGCGGCTCGAGGAGCTGTCGCGGGCCGTGGCGCACAAGAAGCGGGTGCACCTCGTCTACCTGGACGCGGTGCGGCGCCAGCGGACCGAACGCGACGTCGATCCCTACGGGCTCTACCAGAACGGCGGCGCCTGGTTCATGACCGGCTGGTGCCACCTGCGCGACGATCTCCGCACCTTCCACCTCGGGCGCATCGAGTCGCTGGCGGTGAACGCCGCCGCCCCGCGCACGCCCGACTTCGAGGCGCGCCGGGACTTCTCGCTGGCCGCGGTGGCGACGCGCGAGACCTGGGAGTTCACCGTCCACCCGCCGCAGCGCTGCCGGGTGCGGCTCGATCCGCCGGTGTCCGCCGAGGTGCTCGCCTCGTTCGGCCCGCGCGCCCGGGTGCGGGAGGAGGGCGGCGGCGCCACCGTCGAGGTCGACGTGACGAACGGCGAGGCGCTGGTCCGCCACGTGCTCTCGCTGGGCGAGCAGGCGGAGGTGGTGGCCCCGCGCGCGCTCCGCGAGCGCGCCCGCGAGATCCTGGCCGCGCTGGCCCGGGGGGTGGCGTGAGCGCCGCGCGCCGCCGGATCCGTCCGGCGCCCGCCGCGCCCGCGCCGGCCGGCAAGCGCCGCGCGAAGGCTCGCCCCGCGCGGTCCGCCTCGCGGATCGACCCGCGCGACCGCCTGCGCCGGGTGCTCTTCCTCGTCCCCTACGCGGTGCGGCACCCGGGCATCCCGGTGAAGGAGCTGGCCAGGCGCTGCGGCTGCACCGAGAAGGAGCTGATGGAGGACCTCGACTTCCTCCTCGGCGTCGGGTCTCCGCCGTTCGCGCCCGACGACTTCCTCGACCTGTACGTGGAGGGGGAGCGCGTCTACGTCGCGCTGCACCAGAGCTTCTCGCGACCGCCGCGCTTCACGGAGAGCGAGGCCGCGGCGCTGGCGGCGGCGGCGCAGGCGCTGGGGGGCGAAGGGCGCGAGCGCGTGGTGAGGGCGCTGCGCGACGCGGTCCCGCGCGACCGTCGCGCCAGCTTCGACGAGCTGGTGGGGCGCATCTACGCGGGGTCGCCGCCGGCGCGCGACTCGGTCCTGGGAAAGCTGCAGCGGGCGATCGCCGAGCGGCGGGCGGTGCGCCTCGGCTACCACTCCGCGTCGCGGGCCGCCGACACCGACCGGATCGTCCGGCCCTTCACGCTCGCGCAGCGGTTCGGCCACTGGTACCTGTACGGCCACGACTCGGAGCGCGGCAAGGCGCTCGCCTTCCGCGTGGACCGCATCCGCGAGTGCACCGTCACCGAGGAGCGGTTCGATCCGCCCTCCGAGGCCGAGCTGGCCGCGGCGCGCCTCTTCTCGGAGCCGAGCGGCGAGTCCATGCGGATCCGCCTCGGCCCGGTGGCCGCGGCCTGGGCGCTGGCGCGGCCGGGCGGCCTCACCATCGTGAAGCGCGACCGCGCCGGCGCGGTGGTGGAGGCGTCCGGGCTCGGCCTCGACGAGCGCTGGGCGACGCGGTTCGCGCTGTCGTTCGGGGGCGACGCGGAGGTGATCGGGCCGGCCTCCGCGCGGCGCACCTTCGCCGAGGCGGTCCGGCGCACCCTCGCGCGCTACGCTTGATCCTGCGCAAGGGTGGCGCGGCGCCGACCCCGACCTTCGCCACCCGGGGTATGCCGCCGGCCGGCGCGGTACCCGTAAACGCGGGACTTTTTCCGGCACGCGGGGCGCAACGCAGGGCGTCTGGATCCTGGAGGCGCCGCGTGGCCAGCGTTCTCATCGTGGACGACACCGACATCGTGCGCCGCGCGCTGGAGCTGGCGGTCCGCAAGATGGGGCACGCCACCGTCAGCACCTCGGATGCCGTCGAGGCGCTGGCGCTCGCGCGCAAGTCACCGCCGGATCTCGCCCTGCTCGACTACCGGATGCCGGGCATGGACGGGGCCACGCTGTACGAGGAGATGCGCTCCTCCCTGGGCGACCGCTGCCCCAAGGTGCTCTTCGTCTCGGCGACGCCGCCCGAGGAGGTGGCGCGGGCCGTGGAGCCGCGGCTGCGCCCGGCCGGCTACGTGAAGAAGCCGTTCCACCTCGACGACCTGTGCCGCGTCGTCGGGGATGCGCTGAAGTAGGGCGCTTCCCGCGCCACGGACCTCGCGCCGCTCCGCGCGGCAACGGCCGCCGACGTCAGCGCTTCAGCAGCAGCTCGGCGATCACCGCGACGTCCTGCTCGGCCTTCCCGGCCCGGATCGCCTCGCCGAAGATCCGCCGCACCGTCTCGCCCACGGGCATCGTCGCGCCCTGCGCCGTGGCGGCGTCCTGCGCCAGCCGCTCGTCCTTCTCCGCCAGGGAGAGGGCGAAGCGCGGCGCGTAGTCCCGCTTCTCGATCTGCTCGCCCTTCATGAGGTAGAGCGGGGAGTGGAAGCTCGAGGCCTGGATCACCTCGATCACGTTCTCGACCGCGAGGCCGCCCGAGGCGCCCAGCGCCAGCGCCTCCGCGAAGCCCGCGATCATGGCGCCCCCGAGCGCGTTGACGCAGAGCTTGAGGAGCGCGGCGTGCCCGGGCTCGTCCATCTCGAAGAGCCGCGCCGAGACGGCGCGCAGCGCCGGCCGGGCGCGCTCCCGGGCCTCGGCAGGGCCGCCCACCACGAGCACGATCTGCGCCTGCTGCGCGGCGAGCTTGGACCCCAGCACGGGGCAGGCGATGAACTTCGCGCCGCGCCTCCCGACCCTCTCGGCCATGGAGCGCGCGGCGCGGGTGCCGGCGGTGGAGAGGTCGACGAGCACGTCGCCCGCCGCCAGCCCCTGCAGGATCCCGTCCGCACCCTCCAGTACGGCATCGAGCGCCTTCTCGTCCGAGAGGCAGGTGAACACCAGGTTCTTGCCGGTCGCGCACTCGCGCGGCGTCTTCGCCAGCTTCCCGCCCTTGGAGACGATGTGCTCCGCCTTGGCCGCGGTCCGGTTCCACACCGTGAGGTCGTGCCCCGCCTTGCGGAGGTTGTTGGCGACGGGCTCGCCCATCGTCCCGAGGCCGAGGAAGCCGATCTTCATGCGCATGCGGTCTACATATCGCACGGGGCCTCCCCGGGAAAGCGCTCCCGTGCGCCTCCGGGCGGGGGGCGGAGCGGGGCGGAATCCCTCTGGATCCGTGGGCCCCGGCGTGCGACCCTCCCGCTCCGCAGCGGCGGCCCGGACGGCGCCGCGGGCGCCGGAAGGACGGTCACGGAGAGGCATGGAACACGACGTCATCGTGGTCGGAGCGGGCATCAGCGGGCTCGCGCTCGCGTGGAAGGCGTCGCAGGCGGGGAAGCGCGCCCTCGTCCTGGAGCGCTCCGGCCGCGTGGGCGGGTGCCTCCACTCGCACCGCCGCGAGGACGGCTACTGGTTCGAGATGGGGGCGCACACCGCCTACAACTCCTACGGCGCCTTCCTCGACATCGTCTCCGGCTCCGAGGTCCGGCAGCGGGTCGTGGAGCGTGGCCCGGCCCGCGCCCGGTTCGGCCTGGTCCGGGGCGGCGAGTACCGCTGGCTCACGCCGCCCAAGGTGTTGCTGCAGCTCGACTGGCTCGAGGCGGCCGCGCACTTCCCGCTGGCCGCCTTCGCCCGCAAGGACGGCCAGACCGTCTACAGCTACTACTCGCGGCTCATCGGCCGCCGGAACTACGACCGGGTGCTGGGCCCGTTCTTCGCGGCGGTGCCGTCGCAGAGCGCCGACGCCTTTCCGGTCGCCGGGCCGGGGTCGCTGTTCAAGAAGCGGTCGCGGCGGCAGGACTTCCCGCGCAGCTTCGGCGTGGAGGGCGGCCTGCAGGCGGTGTGCGAGGCGGCGGCGCGCGCACCGGGCGTGACGGTGCGGACCGGCGTGGACGTCCGGCGGGTGTCGCGGGCGGGCGCCGGCTACGCGGCCGTCACCGCCGCCGGCGAGCGGCTCGAGGCGCCGGTGGTGGCGGTGGCCGCGCCGCCGGACGCCGCAGCGGCCATGCTGGAGGACGACTTCCACGAGGCCGCCGTCCAGATCTCCCGGGTCCGCACCGTGGCGGTGGACAGCATGGGCGTGGTGCTGCCGCGCGAGCGCTGCTGGATGCCGGAGGTCGCCTTCGTGGTGCCGGTGGACGACCTGTTCCACTCGGCGGTGACGCGCGATCCGTTCCCCGATCCCCGCCATCGGGCCTTCGCCTTCCACTTCAAGCCGGGCCACCCGAGGGAGGCGCGGCTGGCGCGCATCGCGGCCGTCCTGCGCGTCGAGCCGGGCGAGCTGTCCGGCGTGATCGAGCAGCGGCTCACGCTCCCGTCGCCGGCGCTGGGCCACGCGGAGGTGATCCGCGAGATCGACCGCTGCCTCGCCGGCGGCCGGCTGGCGGTGACGGGGAACTACTTCGCGGGCCTCGCCATCGAGGACTGCGTGCTGCGCTCGAACGACGAGTGGCGTCGGGTGAACACCGCCTGACGGCGCCGCCGCCCGGCCCGATCCCCGCTGCGGCGCGCGCCCGCTATCCGGTCCGGCCGGCGGGGCGGGCGCGCAGCAGCCGGCGGACGAGCCAGGCGCCCGTGCCGGCCGCGATGACGAACGCGGCGGCCCAGGCGAGCGTCGCGAGGAGCCCGGGATCGTCGCGCGCGTCGGTGACGGCAGGCGGGGGCAGCGCAACGGCCGAGACAGGCCCGGGCGGCGGGCGCCCGACCGCCTCGGCGGCAGCCGCGGGCGCCGGGGGCGCGAGCGCGGCGGGACGTGCGGGCGCGGCGGGAGGCACGGGCGCGACGGGCTGCGGCGGTGCCGCGGCGGGCGCGGGCAGATCGGGGAGCGGCGGGAGCCCGCTGCGAAGGCGACGCACGGCCTGCTCTCCCTGGACGTACGCGAGCAGGTTCCCGAGGGCGAGCCGCTTCTGGACGAGCGGTGGCGGTTCGCGGCGGGTCTCGGGGGGAAGCGCGGCGAGCTGGCCCTGGATCTCGGCGACGCGCGCGGCGAGCGCCTCATCGGTCTGGAGCCGGAGCAGCGCGATCTCCTCCCGGTCTGGCGGCGGCGCCTCGATGTCGGCCCGGGCGGCGCCGGGGACTTGCCGTTCGACGGCGGCGCGCGCCGGCCTGCCCTCGCGCGCTCCGCGGGCGTCGGTTCGAGTCGAGGCGGCGAGCGCGGCGGCGAGGGCGAGCGCGGCGATCGGCGTCATGGAGCGGGAGTGTAACCGGATCCGGCCGCGCGTCGCCACGGCGGCGGGTGAACGTGAACGCGCAGTCAGGCGCGGCGTCGAGGGCGGCGGGGCCGCCGCGGTCGGACGGGTGGACGGGGGCGGGCGGACGGGTAGACTCGCGCCCGTGTCGCGCCTCCGCCGAGAGTGGAACGCCGTGGCCGGCGGGCTCCCCGCCACGTTCTGGTGGCTCTGGGCCGGCCTGCTCGTCAACTCGCTGGCGAGCTTCGTCTACCCGTTCCTGGTCCTGTCGCTGGT
>DATIWK010000263.1:0-14295 GCA_035519395.1 Anaeromyxobacteraceae bacterium
TGAGGGAGGACGGGTGAGGAGGAAGAAGCGGGTTCGAGGTTGGAGTGCATCGTTCGGCTCCTTTCACCCGAGGGAAGGAGCCGAACGATGCACGACAGCGAGGCAAGCGCCGCACCCACTGTCAGCAGAGAAGCCATACGACAAGCGCTGTCGCGCCCGGCCCGAAACACAGGAGGCAAACGCAGTGACGGCGAAGCCGGCACGAGTTTGCCCATGCCGGGCGCGACCAGGTCCGCGACCCCGACCCCGATCGCGACCGACCGCGACCACGACCCCGACCGCGACCCCGACCGCGAACCCGACCTCGACCCCGACCTCGACCTCGACCTCGACCGCGACCCCGGCCCCGGCCCCGACCGCGACCCCGACCCCGACCCGCGACCGCGAACGGGCGGACCTACGGATTGAACCGGTACCCGATCCCGCGCACCGTCTCGAGGTGCCGGGGATTCTCGGCGTCGTCGCCGATGTGGGCGCGCAGGCGGGCCACGAAGTTGTCCACGGTGCGCGCGGTCCCGAAGTAGCGCGAGCCCCACACCGAGTCCATGAGCTGCTCGCGCGAGAAGACGCGGTCCGGGTGCGAGACGAGGAAGGCGAGGAGGTCGAACTCGCGAGAGGTGAGCTCCAGCGTCTTCCCCGCCACGGACGCGCGCCGCGACGAGAGGTCCACCTCGATGCTCCCCGCGCGCCTCACCTCCGAGCTCGGCGCACCGTCGCCGCGCGTGCGGCGCCGGCGGAGGAGCGCGTCGATGCGCGCCAGCAGCTCCTTCAGCCCGAACGGCTTCACCATGTAGTCGTCGGCGCCGAGGTGCAGCCCGGCCACCTTGTCCTGCTCCTGCCCCTTGGCGGAGAGGATTAGCACCGGCAGCTCCGGATCCTGCGCCCGGATCTCCTTCACCACCTCGAGGCCCCCGAGGCGCGGCAGCATGACGTCCACCAGCACCAGGTCCGGCTTCTCGGTGCGCGCGAGGTGCAGCCCGGTCTCTCCGTCCGTCGCGGAGCGGACCAGGTATCCCTCCATGCCCAGGTTGAGCTGCAGCCCGCGCAGGATGGACGGGTCGTCCTCGATCACCAGGATCCGCTCCGCCACGGCTCCCTCCCCGCGCCCCTAGGGCGCCACCTCGGCGGCCGGAAGCGCGATGGTGAACGTCGCGCCCTGCCCCACGTCGCTCGAGACGCTGACCCGGCCGCCGTGGGCGTTCACGATGTGCTTCACCATGGCGAGCCCGAGCCCCGAGCCCTCGATGGTGCGCCGCAGCGGATCGCGCGCGCGGTAGAACTTCTCGAAGATGCGCTTCTGCTCGGGGCGGGCGATCCCGGGGCCGTTGTCCGAGACGGTGATGTAGAGGGTCGGGCCGCTGGCGCGCGCGCCGACGGCGATCCGCTTGTCCGGTCCCGTGTACTTGTGGGCGTTGAAGAGCAGGTTGAGGAGCGCCTCGGTGAGCGCGGGCCGGTCGGCGAAGACCTTGGGCAGCGCCGGTGACACGTCCCGCGACACCTGGGCGGGCTCGTGCAGGAGCTGCGGCTCGAAGGCCTGGAGCGCCGCGTCGATGATGGGCTCCACCGGCTGCCGCTCGAGCCGGTAGGAGCGCCGCCCCGACTCCATGCGCGCCCAGTCGAGGAGCCGGTTGATGAGGCCTGAGAGCCGCTCGGTCTCCTCCGCGACGATCTCCAGCGCCTCCTGCTGGCGCGCCGGGTCGGGGAGGCGCCCGAGCTGCAGGGTCTCCACGAACATGCGGATGGAGGTGAGCGGCGTGCGCAGGTCGTGCGAGACCTTGTTCACGAAGTCGGTCTGGAGGCGCGCGACCCGCGCCTCCCGGTAGACGACGGCCAGGGTCGCGGCGGTGCCGGCGAAGGTGGTCGCGACCAGCGCCACGATGAGCGTGCCGAAGAGGTAGTCCCGCGCGACCGATCCGTAGACGAGGATGAGGATGCCGACCGTGAGCATGCTCGCGGCCGGCAGGAAGATGAAGCCGATGACCAGGGGCAGGATCCGGCGGAACTTCACCGCGGCATTGTAACCTGCCGGCCCTGCGGCGGCTGGCGGTCGCGTCAGCCGTGGAACGGCCGATCGGCCCGGGCGTGCTCCACCAGCAGCGGCGCCGGCTCGAACCGCGCGCCGAATCGCGCCTGCAGCGCCTCGATCTTCTCCAGCATCCGCCGCGGGCCGACGGTGTCGGCCACCCGGAACGGCCCGCCGCGGAAGGGCGGGAACCCGAGGCCGAACACCGCCCCGACGTCGCCGTCGCGCGCCGAGCGGAGGATGCCCTCGCCCAGGCAGCGGATCGCCTCGTTCACCATCTGGAGCGCGACCCGGTCCTGGATCTCCTCGCGCGCGACGTGCTTCCGCTCCCGCAGCGCGGGGAGCACCTCGAAGATGGTCTCGTCCACGCGCTTCTTCTTGCCGTCGTAGGTGTAGAAGCCCTTCTTGTTCTTGCGGCCGAGCCGGCCCGACTCGAGCACGGCGTGGAGGGCTTCGGGCGCCTTCATCCGCTCCCCGAATGCGCCCTGGAGGATCTTGGCCACCTTGGCGCCCACGTCGATGCCCACCTCGTCGAGCAGCGTGATCGGGCCGACGCGGAAGCCGTAGTCGACGAGGGCCCGGTCGACGTCCTCGACGGCGGCGCCCTCGGCCAGCAACCACGCCGCCTCGTTCATGTAGGGTGCGACGATGCGGCTGGTGTAGAAGCCCGGCCCGTCGCCCACCACGATCACGGTCTTGCCCTGCTTCTTGCCGACCGCCACGGCCGTGGCCGTCACCTCGGGCGCCGTCCTCGGCGTCACGATCACCTCGAGGAGCGGCATCTTGTCGACCGGCGAGAAGTAGTGCATCCCCAGCACCGTCTCGGGGTGGGCCGACGCCTTCGCGATCTCGCCGATGGGGATCGACGAGGTGTTGGACGCGAAGACGCCGCGCGGGTTCACCGCCTCGAAGGCGCGCACCATCTCCTGCTTGAGCTTCAGGTCCTCGAACACGGCCTCGATCACGAGGTCCACCGCCTCGAAGCCGGACCAGTCGGTGGTGGCGGTGACGAGGCGCAGCCGGTCGAGCATCTCCAGCTTGTCGAGCGACCGCTTCTTCACCCGGCCCTGGAACACGCTCCGGACGGCGCCGATCCCCTTCGCGGCGGCGAGGTCGTCGCGCTCGCGGATGCGCACCGCCATGCCGGCGTTGACGGTGACGTAGCCGATGCCGCTCCCCATCAGCCCGCCGCCCAGGACGCCGACGCGCGAGACCGGGCGCGGCTTCACCGCGGGATCGTCCACGCCGGTGTCCTTCTTGAGCGCGGTGGTGGCGAAGAAGATCTCGACGAGCCGCCGCGAGACGTCCGACACGACCAGCTCGCCGAAGAGCTTCGCCTCGCGCTCTAGCCCCTTCGCGAACCCGTGCTCGTACCCGAACTGCACCGCCTCCAGCGCCCGCTCCGGGGCCGGGTAGTGGCCCTGGGTGCGGGCGAGGAGCTGCTTGCGCGCCAGGCGGAAGAGCACGGCGCGGCCGACGGGGTTCTCCTCCAGGGCGGCCCGCTGAACGGCCGCGAGGCCCGTCGCGCCGGGGCGGGGCGCCCTGCGCAGCCGCCCCTGCGCCAGCGCCAGCGCCCGCTGGCGGGCGACGTCGAGGAGCAGCTGCGGCGGGACCGCCTCGTCCACCAGGCCGATCTTGGCGGCCTTGCGCGCCTTGACGCTCTTGCCGGCGAGGATGATGTCGAGCGCGGCCGCGATCCCGACGAGGCGGGGGAGCCGCTGCGTGCCGCCGGCGCCCGGGATGACGCCGAGCTGCACCTCGGGCTGGCCGAGCTGCGTCTTCGGGTCGTCGGTGGCGATCCGGTAGTGGCAGGCCATCGCCCACTCCAGGCCGCCGCCCAGGCAGGCGCCGTGCACGGCCGCCACCACGGGCTTCCGGAAGCGCTCCAGCGCGTCGAACTGCGCCTGACCGCGGCGCGCCAGCGCCTCCGCCTCGGCGGCGGTCTTCACCGCCTGGAGCATCTCGATCTTGGCGCCCGCGACGAAGGAGTCCCTCTTGCCGCTCGCGAAGACGACGCCCTTCACCGCGTCGTCCCTCTCCAGCTCCCCGAGGACCCGCGCGAACTCGTCGCCGACGTCGGGGGAGAGCGTGTTGACGCTCTCGCCGGGCTCGTCGAGGAGGACGACGGCGACGCCGCCGCCGATCTCCACCCGGAATCGTCCGCCGGGCGGCATGGACACCCGGGCCTCGTGTGCCGTCATCATGGGGATCTCCTGGGCTGCTGCCGTCCGCGGTCAGTCCCGCTCCAGCACCATCGCCGCGCCGACCGCGCCCGCGGCGCACACCGTGAGGAGCGCGTGGTGCGCGCTGCGCCGCTCCATCTCCCGCAGCGTCTGGAGGATCATCCGCGCGCCGGTCGCGGCGAACGGGTGACCGATGGCGATCGAGCCGCCGTTCACGTTGAGCTTCGCCGGATCCACCTCGCCGAGGGGCGCCGGCCGGCCCAGCTCCTTCTGCGCGAACTCCCTCGACGCGAAGTACTTCAGATTGGAGAGCACCTGCACGGCGAAGGCCTCGTGCATGTCCACCAGGTCCATGTCCGCCAGGCCGAGGCGGGCGCGGTCGAGGGCCACCGGCGCGGCGTAGGCCGGTCCCTGGAGGAGCTGGTCGCGCGGGTCGAGCGCGGCGTAGGCGTACGACTTCACGAACCCCAGCGGGCGCAGCCCCAGGGCCCGCGCCTTCTCCTCGCTCATGACCACCAGCGCCGACGCGCCGTCGGTGAGCGGCGAGGCGTTCCCCGCGGTGATGGTCCCGTACTTCCGGTCGAACACCGGACGGAGCTGCGCCAGGGCCTCGACGGTGGTGTCCTTGCGGACGATGTTGTCGCGGGACGAGACCCGCTCGTAGCGCGGCGGAACCGGGACGTGCATCACCTCGCCGTCGAACTTCCCGCCCTCCCAGGCCGCGGCGGCGCGGGCGTGGCTCTGGTAGGCGAAGGCGTCCTGCGCCTCGCGCGAGATGCCGTTCTTCTGGGCCATGATCTCGGCGCTCTCGCCCATGGTGAGGCCGGTGGTCGGCTCCTTCAGCGCCGGCGGCTCGGGGGTGAAGTCCCTGGGCCGCAGCCGGGTGATGATCTTGAGCCGCTCGCCCATGCTCCTGGCGCGGGAGAGCTCGACGAGCGCCTGGGCGAGGGTCCGCCCGGCGAAGATGGGGGCGTCGGACATCGACTCGGCCCCGCCCGCCACCACGCAGTCCGCGTGCCCGAGGTGGATCTGATCCGTGGCGTCGCTGGTGGCCTGGATCGACGTGGCGCAGGCGCGCGCCACCGTGTGGGCCTCGACGTTCCGCGGCAGCTGCGTGCGCAGCACCATCTCCCTCCCGATGAGGGTCACGATCTTCGAGGGGATGACCTGCCCGAAGACCACGGAGTCGAACTCCTTCGGGGGGATTCCGCTCCGCGCCACCAGCTCGTTCACCACCGCGGCGCCCAGGTCCACCGCCGAGAGGTCCTTGAAGTCCGTGCCCGCCTTCACGAATGGCGTACGCAGCCCGGCCACGACTGCGGCCCGGCGGCCCGGGGGGAGGGATCCGTTCATGCCCATGGGCGCCCGCTCCGTTGATTGAGAAATCGGTCGGCTGGCGGATCATGTAGCCCCCATGCCGCGGAGCGTCAACCCCTTCGGCGCCGTCCCTCGTCCGGGGCGCGCGGGGTCATCGGGGCGCTCGCCGGCCGGCCCGCGGGAGCGGCGCGCAGGTTGCGCGTCGCCTCCGCCCCGGTCACGATCGAAGACGTGAAGCGCAGCCGGCACCTGAAGCCCCTCTCGAGCGAGCACCACCAGGCCTTGCTCGTCGCCTTCCAGCTCAAGAAGGGGCTCGCCGGCCACTCGGAGAGCGCGGGCGCGCCCAGGGACCTCCCGGGGCTGGTCGCGCTCGCGCGCCGCTTCGAGGAGCAGGTGTTCCGCACCCACGCTCGCGCCGAGGAGGACGCGCTCGGCAAGCACTTGCCGGAGCCCGAGCTGCGGCGGCTGTCGGCCGAGCACGCGCAGCTGAGCCGCCTCGTCGAGCAGGCGCGGACCGCGGGGGCCGCCGAACAGCGCGCAGCGCTCGGCGCGTTCGCGGAGCTGCTGGAGCGACACGTGCGCTGGGAGGAGCGGGAGCTCTTCCCGTTCGCGGAGGGCCACGTGGACGAGCCGACGCTCGCGGCGATCGGGCAGGAGATCGAGCGGCGCCTCGTGGCGGGCGCGGAAGGCACGAAGGCGGCGAGGCGGTAGTCGGTGCGCCCCAACGGGCGTGTCCCTTCCGCGCCGGGCGCGGTGTCTTGACTCGGGGAAGCCCTCCCACGACGGGACCCGACGCCTTGCGCTACGCCTTCTTCCTCGCCATCGTCCTCGGCACCGCCGGGTCATCGGCGGCGAGGGCCCAGGAGCAGGCAGGCGCCGGTGCCGGGCACGAGAGCCCGGCTCCTCCGGCCCCGCCCATGTCCGAGCCGGCCCCCTCCGGCGGGAAGCCCAACCTGGAGCCGCCGCCGGCAAGCCCGCCGGCGCTGAACTTCGACCTCCTCGGCGACGCCGCCGGCGCGCGCCCGCCCGATCCGGCGCTGGAGCGGAAGGTCGCGCAGCGGCGCGCCCTGCTGCAACTCCACCAGGGCCTCGGCCTCGCGACCCTGGCGGCGACCGCCGCGACGGTCATCGTCGGCCAGCTCGACTTCGACGACCGCTTCCGCGGCGGCGGCGACACCGGCCGCTACCACCCCTGGCACAAGGGGCTCGCCTACGGCAGCGCGGCGCTGTTCGCCGCGGCCGGCACCGCCGCGCTGCTCGCGCCGGTGCCCTATCCCAAGAAGCTCCAGCTCGACACCGCCACGGTGCACAAGGCGTCCATGGCGGTCGCGACCGCCGGGATGATCGCCGAGATCGCGCTCGGGATCGCGGCGCGGCGGAGCGCGGGGAGCCTCCACGAGCGCGACCTCGCGGCCGCGCACCAGGTCGTCGGCTACGTCACCTTCGGCGCGCTCGGCGTCGGGGCGGGCGTGTTCCTTCTGCCGTGAGGCCGCCATGCTCCCCGCCGCCGCCATCGCGCTCCTCGCCGCCGCGACCGCCGCCGCCGCGCCGCCACAGCCCGCGGACGCGGCGCCCACCGGGTCGCTCACCTTCGCGATCGCGCCGGGATCGACGCTCGCCTACCGGCTCGGCGCGACGTTCCACGAGGTGCGCGGGGTCACGCACGAGGTGGAGGGGCGGGCCCGCGTCCTCTCCGACGGAACGGTGCAGGTGATGGTGCGCGCGCCGGTCGCGTCGTTCGACTCGGGCAACGGCAACCGCGACGCGCACATGAAGGAGGTGACGGATGCGGCGCGCTTCCCCTTCGTCGTCTTGAAGGCGGTAGGTTCTGCGCCGTCGCTGGCTGGCCCGGCTGGGACCGCCGTCCCGGCCGAGCCCGTCCGGATCGCCCTCCGCGGCGAGCTGATCTTCCACGGCGTGGCCCGGCCGGTGGAGGCGCCGGTGGAGGTCCGCTTCGCCGAGGGGGAGCGGGCCACCGCCCGGACAACCTTCCCCGTGAGCCTCACCGCCCACGGCGTCGAGCGGCCGGCGCTGCTGTTCGTGAAGGTGGACGACCGCATCGAGATCGAGGCGGGCCTGGCGCTCGCGCCGGAGGTTCCATGACGGTTGGACGGCGGACCTTCCTGGTGCGGACCGCGGCCCTGGCCGGCGGCGCCGCGGCGGGCGCGGCGTTCCCTGGTTGCATGCCCGACGTCTCGCCCGCCCCCCTGGTGGACGTCCCGGCGCCCGTCTCCGGCCGGATCTCGATCGAGGTCGCGCAGTACCCGGATCTGTCGAACCCCGACGGCGCCATCCGCGCGCAGTCGCCCGGCGTCGGCGTGCCCATCCTGGTGGTGCGCACACCGGACGGCGGGTTCGCCGCGCTCGGGTCGATCTGCACGCACCTGGGCTGCCCGCTGGGCTTCGAGCCGTTCGAGATCGTCTGCCCCTGCCACCACTCCAGGTTCGCGCTCGACGGGCACGTGACGAACCCGCCGGCGCGGGTGGGGCTCCCCACCTTCCCCACGTCGTACGACGCGGGGAGCGGGGTGCTCACCGTCGAGATCGGCGGCTGAGCCGGGCCCGGACGGAGCCCCTTGCGCCGCCGCGGGTCACCGCCCGGGCAGAGCCCGCAGGGCGGCGATCACCCCTCCGCCTCGGCCGGCGCCCCGCCCGATCGCGCCACGTCCTCGCGCCGGATCTTCCCGGGGTCCATCCCCGCCGCGCGCCTGGTCATCTGCTCGAAGAGCTCGTCGAAGGGCGGGGCCGCCCCCTTCATGAACCGCAGCGGGTTCACCCGCGCCACCACGAAGTTCTTGAGGTAGGGGGAGTCGAAGCCGCGCTCCTTGAGCCGCGCCACCGCCTGCCCCACCGCGTCGTCGAAGGCGAGCACCACCTTCGCCCGCCGCGACCGCTCCTCGACGGCCCTGGAGAGCTTCTGGTCGAGGAACGCGTCCACCTTGCGCAGAATGGGGGCGTAGGCGCCGCCGGAGAGGCGCCCGCGCTCCTCGTAGGCGAAGCCGAGGGTGACGAGCGCCGGCTCCTCGAACTCGAGGGCCATCTCGGTCTCCTTCGGATCGACCGAGCCCGCCAGATCGCGGTACATGCGGACCACCTCGAGCGCCTTCTCGCGCAGGTTGTGGGCCTTCTCGATGTTGAGCGCCAGGATCTGGTAGGCGACCTCGCGCTCCGGGACGAGGAGCGCGAGGACGCTCCTCGCGCCCAGCTCCTGGAGCGCCGTCAACCGGTGGCCTCCGTTGGGCGTCAGGTACCGATCGCCCTCCCGCACCGCGATGATGGGGTCGAGGTAGCGCTTGGTCTTGTCCATCGCGAGCGTCAGCCGCCGGACGTGGGCGTCCGAGACGTCGCGCTGGAAGGGTGTCCGCTCCACCTTCTCGAGCGGCAGCGCGGTGAAGAGGAGCGCGTGGCCGCCGAGCGGCTCCCGGTAGGCCGCCAGGACCGCGCCGCCGTCCGCCTCGACGGCCTTCGCGAGCGCGTCCAGCTCCGGCGGCCGCTCGGCGAGGACCAGGTCGGCGGGGCCCAGCTCGGTGGGCTTCAGCTTCACGCCCTTGCGGGCGCGGGGACGGCCGGACTTGGTGAGGGGTCGCTTCTTCGCAGCCATGAACGGATTGTAACGGACGAGGGAGCTCGCGGGGCACCGCGTGCGTGGTTGCCCCGGGAAGGGCGCGGGCTTAAGGTCGGCCCTCGTGATCCAGGTCCGCGGCCTCACCAAGCATTACCGGGTCCACCGGCGCCCGCCGGGGATCGGGGCGGCCCTCCGCTCCCTCTTCCGCCGCCGCTACGACACGGTCAAGGCGGTGGACGACGTGACGTTCTCGGTCGGTGAAGGCGAGCGCGTCGGGTTCCTGGGGCCGAACGGGGCCGGCAAGACCACCACGCTCAAGATGCTCTCCGGGCTCCTCCACCCCACGGCGGGCGAGGTCGACGTCGCCGGGTTCGTGCCGCGGCGGCGCGAGGTGGATTTCTTGAAGACCATCACCCTGGTGATGGGCCAGAAGCAGCAGCTCCTCTGGGACCTGCCGCCCGCCGAGACGTTCGCGATGAACCGGGCCATCTACGAGGTCCCCAAGGCCCAGTTCGAGGAGACGCTGCGCGAGCTCACGGAGCTCCTCGAGCTCGGCGACCTGGTGCAGAAGCCCGCCCGGCAGCTCTCGCTCGGGGAGCGGATGAAGTGCGAGCTGGCCGCGGCGCTCCTGCACCGCCCGCGCGTCCTCTTCCTCGACGAGCCCACCATCGGCCTCGACGTGTCGATGCAGGCGACCGTCCGCGGCTTCGTGAAGTCGTACAACGAGCGGTACGGCGCGACCGTCCTCCTCACCAGCCACTACATGGAGGACGTGATCCAGCTCTGCCCGCGGGTCATCGTCATCGACCACGGCCGCATCATCTACGACGGCGACCTGCGCGCGCTCTCGCACCGCGTGCGCCCGGACAAGCGCATCGTGGTGCGGCTCGGAAACGGCGCCTCCGCGAGCGCCGACCTCTCCCACTTCGGCAAGGTCGTGGCGCGCGAGGGCGCGCAGGCGACCCTGCAGGTCTCGGCGGAGGACGTGAGCGGAGCGGTGGCGCGGATCCTGGCGGGGCTCCCTGTCGTCGACCTCACCGTCGAGGACCCTCCGCTGGAGGAGGTCCTGTCGGAGCTGTTCCGCACGTCGCAGCGAGAGCGGCGGGAGGCGGCGGCAGAGAACGCCGTGGTAGCGTCGCAGGGATGAGCCGCGTTCGAGTCGTCGCGATCGGGGCGGGGCTGGCCGTCGCGGCGGGCGCCGTCGCCGTCGGGTGGCGCTGGCTGTCGGAGAGCGCGCCGCCGCTGCAGTTCCGGCCGATCGACGTGCCCATGCCGGCCATGGAACCGTCTCCCACACGGACCGTGACGACCGCGGAACCCTCCGCCCGGCCGGAGCCGCCCCCGACACGACCCGCGGCGCCCGCCCCGGGAGCGGCCGCCTCCGTGCCGGCCGCGCCTGCACCCGCCACCGCCGCCCAGGCGCCCGCCCCGCCACCGCCGCCTCCCGCGCGGACGGCGGCCGTGTCCGCCGCGGCGAAGGCGTCCGCTCCCCACCCCATCACCATCGTCGATGCCCGGATGGGCACCGGGATCCAGGGATGGGAGATCGCCGGCGCGGCCGAGAGCTTCCCGGCGCGGACGGCCACCCTCTTCTGCTGGACCCACGTCGTCGGGGCCGCGGGCCGCCAGATCGTCCACGCCTGGTACCACGGGGAAGATCGCGTCGCGACGGTGCGGCTCGCCATCGCGCACCCGAGCGTGCGGACCTGGAGCACCCGGGCGATCGGAGCGGGCGAGACCGGCGCCTGGCGCGTGGACGTGCTCGGGCCCGACGGCGCGCTGCTCCGGTCGGTGCCCTTCGAGGTTCGCTGACTCCTGCTTCCGGCGCGTACCATGACCACCCGACCCCGAAGGTGGGAACCCGCGGACCCTACGTCCCATCCGGCGCGGAGCAGAGCACGATCGGAGCGGTGGCGCGTCCACGGCCGCGGAGGTCCAGCCGGCGGTCGGCGAACACTCCGCGGGAGCGCCGCGCCCGGGAGGGGCCCCATGCACCGCGTCGCCATCGCGCTCGCCCTCATCCCCGCCCTGGCGGTCGCCCAGCCGGCCGCGGAGACCGTCCCGCAGCCGGCGCTGGTGGTGGCCGACGCGAGGATCGGGATCGGCGTAGAGGACCAGGAGCTGGTCGGCGCCGGGACGGCGTTCAGATCCTCCGTGGAAAAGATCTTCTGCTGGACGAAGGTGACGGGCGGCGCCCGGCAGAAGATCGCGCACGTCTGGTACCGGGACGGCCGGAAGGTCGCCGAGGTCCGGCTCCCGCTCCAGCACGAGACGACGAGGACGTGGTCGTACCGCAAGGTCGGGCCGGAGCTGGCGGGGGCCTGGAAGGTGGAGGTGATCGGCCCCGAGGGCGGCGTCCTCAGGACGCTGGAGTTCACGCTCTCGGAGTGACCGGGGGCGGGAGCGGGCGCCCTGCCGCGGCGACCACCCGCACCCGCGACCCCTCGCCGAGCGCGATCCCGTCGCCGCGCGGCTCGCCCCGCTCGACCTCGATCAGGTCGCCGCGGAGCAGCGTGGCGAACGCCCGGTTCGCGTCGGCGACGTGCTTCTCCTGGAGCGCCAGGCCGAGGCGTCCCTCCGGTCCGCAGCCCATGTAGCGGAGGCGCCCCTTCGACGGGATCGGCTCCGACACGATCCGGAAGACGCGCCCGGGCGGCGGCTCCGGCCACGCCTCGCCCGGCGCCGCGAGGACGAGGTAGCTCATCTTCACGGCCTCCTTGCGGAGCCCGGCGGCCCTCCCGATCTGCGCGACCAGCGGCGGCGGGTCGATGGGCCGCTCGGCGTGGCACCAGTCGGTCTCGCGCGAGAGGGCCGGGCAGGCGCCGCGGAAGAGGCAGGGCGCGCGCACCGCATACCCCCGCGCCACCAGCAGGTCCCGGACGCGGAGGAGCGCCCGGGAGGTGTCGCGCAGCGCCGGCTCGACCACGAGGAGCGAGCCGCCGGGGGCGACGAGGGCGAGCGCCTCCTCGAGGAGCGCGGCGCGCCGCGCGTCGGCGCCCTCCCCGCGGAACAGCTCGTTCAGCACATGACCCAGGGTGACGAGATCGAACCGGCGCCCGGCCGCGAGCTCCGCCAGCGGCCTCCCGCGCGACGGGTTCCACTCGCGCGTGGCGATGGCCTCTCCGGCGGCGCGGGCCAGCTCGCGCGCCGCGGCGAGGGCGCTGGCGGAACGGTCCGCGGCCACCACCTCCGCCGCGCCCGCGTCGAGCGCCGCGAAGGCGAGCGGACCCGGGCCGCTCCCCAGGTCGAGCACCGCCCGCGGGCGGCGCGGCAGCTCGGAGAGGGTACCCCGGGCCTGGAGGTACGAGATGGGCCAGTAGAAGAGCAGGTACGCGCCCAGGAGCCGCTCCTCGTCGAGGTAGCGGGCGCCGGCCAGCTCGCGTTCGCGGGTGAGCCCCCTCGAGAGCCGCGCCACCGCGGCGCCGACCTCGCGCAGCTCGTCCGGGAGGAGCGCGTCGTCGGGGGGCCGCGGCCCGCGCCGCGGCGGCCCGCGCCGCCCGCCGCGCCAGGCGGCGAGCAGGCGGGGGATCCAGCGGGCGAGGTCCTGGGCCGGGCCGGGCACGCGCCACTTCTAACCCGCCGGCCCACCGCCGGCGAGCGCCTCCCGCCGCCTCCACGCCGCGAGGACCAGCACGGCGAGGGAGGCGAGCCAGACGGCCCAGAAGATCGCCGCCCAGGCGTGGAGCTCGAAGCGCCGCTCGCCGCCGGGGACGAGCCGCACCGGGAGCGCGCCGCGCTTGGCGAGGACCAGGCAGTCCATCAGGACCGCGACGGTGGCGTGGACCAGGAACCCCGCCCAGATCGAGCGCGTCCTCGCGGCGAGCGAGCCCAGCACCAGGCCGGCGATCACCGCCCCCATCGCCTCGAAGTAGGGCTTCCCGTAGTGGATCATGGTGTACGGGACCACCATGGAGAAGACGGCCCCCGCACCGAAGCTGCGGGTCGCTCGGATCCAGAAGCCGCGGAAGAAGATCTCCAGGCCGAGGAACTGCGCGACGTAGATGGCCTCCCAGGCGCCGAGGTCGAGCCAGGAGCGGCCCGCCTCGCGGTAGAACGGGTAGTACGCTCCGAAGTCCGGCTGCGCGCGCGCCGCGAGCAGCAGCGGCATCACCACCGCGAGGCACAGCGCGTAGATCCAGGCGTGGGCGCGAAAGCCCGCCAGCCGCAGCCCGAAGTCGAGGATGCGATCCCGCGGAAAGAGGAGGCGCCAGACCGCGAGCGGCGCCAGGTAGCCGCCGACGCGCACCGTCCCCCACCAGAGCTGGGCGTAGAGGGAATCCCAGGTCCCGAGGTCGATCACGCCGCCGGGGTGGGCGCCCGAGGCGCGCTGCAGGGCGGGGCGGATCGCCTCGGCGTAGAAGCGTCCGGCGCCGAAGTACTCCTGCAGCGTCAGCACCACCACGCCGAGCGCCAGGGCCGCGAGCGGACGGCGGTCCACGGCGCCCGCCTCGTGGAGCGCCCGCCGGATGGCGTACGCCTCCTCGTCCAGCTCGCGCCAGGTCCGGCGGAAGAAGAGCCAGACCACGGCGCCCGCCGCCGCGAGCAGGGGCAGCGGCACCGCCCACCGGACGGCGGGATCGTGGAGGAAGCTCACGCGGAGAAGCGTACCCCGGTGGCCGCTAGACGGGGATCGCGGACGCGAGCTCACCGCGCGATGGGGCCACCTGGCGCTCGATGAGGGCGCGCGCGGCCTCCACCCGGCCGAAGATCCCCCAGAGCAGCACCCCCACCACCCGGCCGCGGTCGAGGTAGTAGACCGCGCCCTCGCGGTGCTCGGCCTTCCAGGACGCGACCGTCTCCAGCCGCGCGTCGAGCTTGCCCACCGCCTCGTACCCCAGGTCGAACAGGTCGGAGTAGAAGAACGGCAGGTGCGTCCAGCGCACCGCCTCGCCGGCCATGGCACGGCCCGCGGCGCGACCCATGGTGAGGGCGGCGTCCTCGTGCTCGACGCGGATGCGCTCGCCCAGCGCGGCGCTGTCGAAGCGCGCCACGTCGCCGGCGGCCCAGACGTCGGGCGCGCTGGTCCGGAGGCCGGCGTCCACCAGGATGCCGTTGTCGCAGGCGATCCCGGCGGCCTCGGCGACCGCGGTCTCCGGCTCGATGCCGAGCCCGGCCACCACCGCGTCCGCCCGGAGGGCGTCGCCGCGGGTGGTGCGGACCAGGGTGCGCGCGCCGGCCTCGTCCACGCCCGAGACGCTGCGGTCCGC
>DATIWK010000264.1:0-59215 GCA_035519395.1 Anaeromyxobacteraceae bacterium
CCCTCCAGCGCCGCCTGGGCCGCCTGGGTGGCGATCCGTTCCGTCTGGCCGGCGTTCTGCGCGGTCACCCGGATGGCGCCGACCATCTCCTCGATCGAGGCCGCGGCCTCCTCCGCGGACGCCGCCTGCTCGGTGGCACCCTGGCTCATCTGGACCGTGCTCGACGCCATCGCCGCGCTGGCGGTGAACACCGCGTCGGCCGTGGCCTGGACGTTCCCGACCACCTCGCGCAGGCGCCCCACCGTCTCGCCCAGCGAGGCGTGGAGCAGCGCCACCTCGTCGCCGCCGTCCTCCCGCACCTCGAGCCCGATGTCGCCGTCGGCGACGCGCGCCAGGCTGGAACGCAGGCTCTGCACCCCGGTGAGCACCACCGCCCGGAACAGGAGCAGGACCAGGGCCGCGACCAGGATCATCGCGGCGAGCCCCAGCCCCAGGATGAGGAGCCGCGAGCGCCGCACCCCCGCGTCGATGGCGTCGGTCCGGAGGCCGATGCGGACGGCGCCGCGGACCTCGTCGCCCTGCTTCACGTCCGCCGCGAAGGTCACGAGCCCGGTCTTGTCCGGTGGCTCCGCGAAGACGTGGGTGAGGGCGTTGCCCTCGCGGTCGACGACCACGACGTAGGCGGCGTCGGGATCCTTGCCGATCTCCTTCGCGTAGGACTCGAGGTAGTCGAAGTTGTAGGAGAGGATCGGGTCCACCGAGATGCTGGCGAGCAGGTGGGCCAGGTTCTCGCCCTTGCGCGCGAGCTGCGACTCGAGCACCGACCGCTCGTTCCACGAGAGCGCGGCGATCATGCCGGCGAAGACGAGCGAGAGCGTGACCAGCACGCCGGCCGTGACCTTCGTCCCCAGCCGCCACCCGCGGAGCGCGCGCATCGGCAAGCCCCTCCCTTCCTCGCCGCCGCCGTGGTTCAGAACGCGCCCACGGTCCGGGCCGCCTCGCGCAGGCCGTCGTAGTCCTTGTCACCGACCGGGGCGAAGGCGACGAGCTTCGCGGCCTCGAGCACCGGATCTCCCGCGTGCAGCTTGAGGAGGGCGGCCCGGACGGCGTCGCGCGCGGGCGGCGCGAGGCGCGGCGAGGCGAAGAGCGGCCAGTTCGGGAAGTAGTCGGTGTAGGCGAGGATCTTGAGCTGGGACAGGTCGAGCTTGTCCTTCATCTTCTCGAGGTCGTCCTCGCGGATCCCGCCCGCGTCGGCGGCCTTGTTGAAGACCGCCATGGTGACGTTGTCGTGCTTCTTCGCGAACGGGAGCCTGACGACGTCGCGCTGGACGTCGAGCCCCTGCTTCTTGAAGAGGAGCGCCTGGGCGATGTAGCCGCCGAGCGAGTCCTCGTCCACGAAGATGACCTTCTTCCCCCTGAGCGCGGCCAGGTCGGCGAGGCCCGAGTCCTTGCGGACCACGATCACGCCGCGGAACTTGGTCCCGCCCTTCCTCTCGGCGCCGAGGGCGAGGGGAGCGAGGTCGCGCTCGCGCTTCAGCTGGACGTAGACGAGCGGATTCGAGAAGGCCAGGTCGAGCGCGCCGTCCTTCACCTGCTTCTCGAAGGCGTCGAAGTCCTTGGCCAGGACCAGGGTCACCTTCTGGCCGGTCTCGCGGCCGAGGTAGTCCACGAGCGGACGGAACATCGCGGTCAGCTCGGTGGCCGAGAGGCGGGGGAGGACCCCCAGCCGGATCTCCTGGGCGCGGGCGGTCGAGGCGCCGAGGAAGACGAGGGTCGCCAGCAGGAACATCCTCTTCGCGGGCATCATCATCTCCGTGTCGTCCTGGAGGACGTACATCCCTTCGTACCCCACGCGGGGCGGGCAAACGCTGCGCCCGATCAACCCACGTTTCACCACCGCAGGCGCTCGACGCGCCGCCGGCGCGACCGGCGACGAATGTGCGAGCAAGTGACGTGGCGTGACCCCGGTCAATGCCCGGATGGTGGCTCATCGCGTTTACATGGCGTGCGCCCGGCTGCCGGCTGGCGGTCGGGCGCGCGGGGCGCGCCGGGGCGATCGCGAGGGAAGGGGACATGTTCACGAGACGGGACTTCCTGCGGTGGAGCGGCCGATCGGCGGCCGCGCTCGGCCTCTCGCAGCTCGGGCTGTTCCGGCTGGAGCAGGCGCTGGCGGGGGAGCCGTCGGCGCCGCTGATCTGGCTGCACGGCGCGAGCTGCTCGGGCTGCTCCGTCGCGGCCCTGAACGCGGTGGCGCCCACCACCTTCGCCGAGCTCCTCCGCGACCGCGTCTCGGTGGAGTACGACGGCCTGCTCATGGCCGCAGGCGCCGACCTCGCCATCCGCACCATGGACGGCGCGGTCCGGGCGAATGACGGGCGCTTCCTCCTGGTGGTGGAGGGCGGCGTCCCCACCGCAGCCGGCGGCCGCTACTGCGTCATCGGCGCGCGCGACGGCGCGCCCATCACGCTCCTGGACGCGGTGAAGGACCTGGGCCCGAGGGCGGCGCGCGTCCTCGCCGTCGGGACGTGTGCTTCGTACGGCGGCGTCGCGGCCGCGGGGTCCAACCTCACCGGCGTCCTACCGCTCGCCGACGTCCTCGCCGGCAGGACGGCCAGGCCGGTGATCAACGTCCCGGGTTGCCCGGCGCCGCCCGAGCAGCTCTTCCGGATCGTCATCGGGCTCCTCGCCGGCGGCGCGTGCGCGCTCGACGCCGACGGGCGGCCGGCGACCTGCTTTCCGCACACCGTGCACTTCACCTGCCCGCGCAAGCACCTGCCGCAGGCGAAGGCGCTCGGCGAGGCGGGGTGCCTCCTCGAGCTGGGGTGCCGTGGCAAGACCACGACCGCGATGTGTCCGCAGCACAAGTGGAACAACGGGAGGAACTGGTGCGCGGCGGCCGGACACCCCTGCATCGGCTGCGCGATGCCGGACTTCCCCGCCTCGCCCCTGACGCCGGCCGTCGCCTCCACCTGAGCGCACGAGGGCTCCGACATGTCGAGACGGATCGTGGTGGCACCGGTGACGCGGGTGGAGGGCCACCTCAGCCTGAACCTCGACGTCGCCGACTCGGGGCGCGTCGTCGCCGCCCATGCCTCGGGGACGATGTTCCGGGGCTTCGAGGGCATCATGCTGGGGCGCGACCCGCGGGAGGCCATCCACCTCACCCAGCGGATCTGCGGCGTGTGCCCCGTCCCCCACGCGCGCGCGGCGGTGGAGGCCGTGGAGCGCGCCTTCGGGGTGGAGCCGCCGCGCAACGCCGTGCTGCTGCGCAACCTGGTCCAGGGGGCGGGGCTGGTCTCGGACCACCTCCTCCACTTCTACCACCTGGCGCTCCTCGACTACGTTCACGGTCCGTCGCTGCCGCCCTTCACGCCCGCGCCCGCGGCCGATCAGCGCTTCTCCGACGCCGACGCCGCGGTGCTCGCGGAGCACTACCTGAAGGCGCTGGAGATGCGGCGCAAGGCCCAGGAGATGGCCGCGCTGTTCGCGGGGAAGATGCCCCACGTGATGACCTTCGCGCCCGGCGGCGTCACCCAGCAGCCGACCGCGGCGAACGTGGCCGAGTTCCGGGCCACCCTCGACGACCTCGTCCCGTTCGTCGAGGGCACCTACCTGCCGGACGCGACGCGGCTCTCCGAGACGTACCCCGAATACCAGGAGATCGGCGCGGGGCCGCCGAACCTGCTCTCGTTCGACGCGTTTCCGGACGGGGCGGGCGGCCACCTGTTCCCGGCGGGGAAGTGCGTCGGCTACCGGCGGGCGCGCGGGCGCGAGGGATCGCGAGACGGCGAGCGGCGCCCGGACGGCCGCGGCCGGCAGGCGCTCCCGCTCACCGACGCGGACGTCGCCTCGATCGACGAGTCGGTGCGCCACGCCTACTACGGCACGGTCGCCGGCCGAGGCGGGAGCGCCGGCGGCGTCGCGCAGCCGGACCTCGACAAGCGCGGCGCCTACTCGTGGGTCAAGGCCCCCCGGCTCGGGGCGCGGGTGTTCCAGGTGGGCGCGCTGGCCCGGAGGATCATCGGCGGCAGCCACCGCGGCGGGCTCTCGGTCATGGACCGGCTGCTCGCCAACGCCCACGAGACCGTCCAGGTCGCCGCCGCCATGAGGACGTGGCTCGACGGGCTCTCGCTCGACGCCCCCAGCTACCTGCGCGTCGCGACGCCGGCCAGCGCGGGGAGGGCGGTCGCGCTGACCGAGGCGCCGCGCGGCGCGCTCGGGCACTGGGTCGAGTTCGCCGACGGGAAGGTCACCGGGTACCGGATCATCACCCCCACCTCCTGGAACGCGTCTCCGCGCGACGACCGGGAAGCGCCGGGTCCGCTCGAGCACGCGCTGGTCGGGGTGAAGGTCGCCGACGCGAGGCAGCCGGTCGAGGCCTACCGGGTGGTCCATTCCTTCGATCCGTGCATGGGCTGCGCCGTGCACGTGACCGTCATCTGATGCGCCGCGTGATGCGCCGCGCGCGAGCACCTTCGGAGGTCGCCATGTCGAACGTTCGGAAGCAGGGTCTCTCCAGGCGGGCCTTCCTCGGCGGCGCGGGGGGCGCCGTCGCGGCGGGGACGCTGGCGGCGCTGGGGACGCCCGCGTCCGCAGCCGTCCCGGCGGCGCCCGCGGGGGCCTGGCCGGTCCCGCCGCTCGACCCGGACGCGGTCCGCGACGCGGGCTACTGGGGCTACTGGGAGAACGACCCCTGGAAGAGCACGAACTACGGGTGCGCCTACGGCGTCGCCGCCGCCCTGCTCGCGTCCATCAAGCGCGGGCTGGGCCCGGGGTCGCCCTGGGACGCCCTGCCCCTGGAGATGTTCAAGTGGGGGAAGACCGGCTGCGTCGAGTCCGGAACCCTGTGCGGCGCGCTCGCCGGAGCGCTCCCCATCTTCACCCTCGCGTCCCCCGCGTCCGTGACCGAGATGGGCGCCGATCTCCTGCGCTGGTACCAGGAGACGGCGCTGCCCTCCGCCGAGATGGACTCGCTCGATCCGAAGCGGCCCTATCCAGGGCAGGCCAGGAGCACGGCCGGCTCGCCGCTCTGCCACGTCTCGGTCTCGCTCTGGTGCAAGGCGTCCGGCAAGCTCGCGGGGTCCGCCGACCGGAAGACCCGCTGCGGCAAGCTCACGGGCGACGTGGGCAAGATGGCCGCGACCATCCTCAACCGCCTGGTGCCCGGCCAGAAGTACCCGCCCATCTACTCCGCGCAGCCGGCGCTCTACGCCGAGTGCGTCCACTGCCACCTCGACGCGCCGCCGCCGCCCGCCGCCGACGCCATCCGGCTCAACAACAGCCTGGGCGTGTCGAACTGCAAGACCTGCCACCCGGACGCCCCCCCGGTGATGAAGAAGAAGTAGCGGCGTCCCCGGCGCGGCGCGGATCGGCACGGCGGTCACGCGCCGGCCGTCAGCCCGCCAGCTGCTCGGCGTAGGCGTGCAGCGCCGGCGTGCCACCGGTGTGCCAGAACAGGACCGTCTCGTCCTTCCCGAACTCCCCGCGGCGGACCAGATCGACGAGGCCCGCCATGGCGCGCCCGGTGTACACCGGGTCGAGGAGGAGGCCCTCGGTGCGCGCGGCGAGCCGGATGGCCTCCTTCTCCGGCTCCCCGAGGACGGCGTAGCCGCCGCCCAGGTAGCCGTCGTACCCGATCACGTCCGCGGGCGCGATCGACTCCTCGAGGCCGAGCCGCCGCTCCGTCCGCGCGGCGATGCGCGCCACCTCGCGCCGCAGCTCCTCGGCGGTGCTGTCGATGGCGATGCCCGCGATCCGGGCGCGGAGGCCGAGCCGCCTGGCGCCGACGCACATCCCCGCCTGCGTGCCGAAGGAGCTGCTCGCCACCACGATGCGGTCCACGTGGAGCTTCCGCTCCCGGAGCTGCACGTCCAGCTCCTCCATGGCGGCGACGAACCCGGGGGCGCCGATCTCGTCCGACGCGCCCACCGGGACGAGGAACGGTCGGTGGCCGGCTGCGCGCTCCTCGGCGAGCACACGGTCCGCGACCTCCTCCCGCGTCCGCTCGCCGGAGAAGACCACGCGCGCGCCGAGCAAGTGGTCGAGGAGGAGGTTGCCGGTGGCGAGGGCCGGCGGGTGCCCGCGGAGCACCAGGATGCAGCGCAGGCCGGTCGCCGCGGCCGCCGCCGCCGTCTGCCGGGCGTGGTTCGACTGCACCGCGCCGAGGGTCACGAGCGTGTCGGCGCCCTGGCGCAGCGCCTCGCCCAGGGTGAATTCCAGCTTCCGGGTCTTGTTGCCGCCGGCGGCGAGCCCGGTCTGGTCGTCGCGCTTCACCAGGAGCCGCGGGCCGCCCAGCGCCTTCGACAGGCGCGGCATCTCCGCGAGCGGCGTGGGCAGGAACCCCAGTCGGACGCGCGGCAGGGAGTCGGTGAGCATCGGGTCTCCTCGGGCCCGGCGGGTGCCGGTCCGGCGAGAATACAACCGCCACCCCCCCGGACCCCCTGGTCGCTCCGCCCGGAATGGGGCGTCCCGTCCTGCGGGCCCCGGGCGAGTGGGCAAGAGGGCGCGGCTGCGTTAACCTCTCCGCCTCTTCGGCATCCGTCCCGCAGACTTGCACCCGTGGTGAATCACCCCTGGTCGCCCCAGACCGATCTCGGAGGAGACATGGCGCATCCCGGAATGAGGACCGCTGCCCTCGCGCTGCTCGTGGCCGCATCGATCGCCCCGCTCCCCGCGCTCGCCGGCAAGACGCTCGACGGCGTCCGCCAGCGCGGCGAGGTGGTCTGCGGCGTCAACACCTCGGCGCCCGGCTTCTCCGCCGCCGACAGCCAGGGCCGCTGGCAGGGGCTCGACGTGGACGTCTGCCGGGGCGTGGCGGCCGCCGTGCTGAAGGACGCCACCAAGGTCCGGTTCGTCCCCCTCAACTCGCAGCAGCGCTTCGCGGCCCTGCAGGCGGGCGAGATCGACGTCCTCTCCCGCAACACCACCTGGACCATGACCCGCGACGCGTCGCTGGGCATCGTGTTCACGGGCATCGACTACTACGACGGCCAGGGCTTCATGGTCCCGAAGAAGCTCAAGATCGACAGCGCCAAGAAGCTCGGGGGCGCCACGGTCTGCGTCCAGGCCGGCACCACCAGCGAGAAGAACGTGGCCGACTTCTTCCAGGCCAACGGGCTCAAGTACAAGACGGTGGTGTTCGACACCGCGGAGGCGATCACCTCGGCCTTCTTCTCCGGCCGCTGCCAGGCGTACACCACGGACATGTCCGACCTCGCCGGCGCCCGGACCAAGGTCGCGAACCCGAACGACTACCTGATCCTCCCCGAGGTCATCTCCAAGGAGCCGCTCGGCCCCTCGGTGCGGCGCGGCGACGACGAGTGGTTCCAGATCGTCCGGTGGACGCTGTACGGCATGCTCGAGGCGGAGGAGGCCGGCGTCACGCAGGCGAACGTGGACAAGGTGAAGGCGGAGAGCAAGGACCCGATCGTGCAGCGGCTCCTGGGCGTCACCGAGGACATGGGCGGGCTGCTGGGGCTCGACAAGGAGTGGCTGTACCGGATCGTGAAGCAGGTGGGGAACTACGGCGAGAGCTTCGAGCGGAACCTCGGCCCGAAGACGCCGCTGGGGCTGCCCCGCGGCGCCAACAACCTGTGGAACAAGGGCGGCCTGATGTACGCGCCGCCGGTCCGGTAGTGCGCCGCCGCCCGGGCCCGGGGAGCGGATCCGCTTCCCCGGCCGGGCGCGCCGGCGCGGAGCGCTCGCGAACGGTGAAGCCGGCCCGGTTCTCCTGGTCGACGCGGTCGGGCAGGGCGCTGGCCTTCCAGGCCGGCTTCCTGCTGGTCCTGACCGTGGCGGGCTGGGCGCTCTGGCGCAACACCGCCCACAACCTCGCCGTCCGCCAGATCCGCTCCGGCTTCGCCTTCCTCGACCAGCGGGCCGGGTTCGACATCGGCGAGGGGCCGATGCCCTACACGCCCGACGCGAGCTACCTGCGCGCCTTCGCGGCGGGCCTCGGCAACACGCTGCGCGTCTCCCTGCTCGGGATCCTCCTCGCCACCCCGCTCGGCGCCCTCGTCGGCCTGGGGCGGCTGTCGCGGAACGTGCTGGTCCGCTCGCTCTCCACGGGCTGGGTCGAGGTCCTCCGCAACGTCCCGCTCGTGATCCAGCTCTTCGCCTGGTACCTGGTGTTCACGCAGCTGCTGCCGGATCCCACCGGCCCCCTGGTGCTCGCCCCGCACGTCTACCTGTCGAAGGGCGGGCTGCAGCTCCCCATGCCCGTCTGGACCGGCGGCCCGGCGCTGGAGCGCCCCGAGATCACGGCGTTCGGCGTGAGCGGCGGGATCTCCCTCACGCCCGAGTTCCTGGCGCTGCTGGTGGGGCTCGCCACCACCACCTCCGCCTCCATCGCCGAGATCGTGCGATCCGGCGTGCTGGCGGTGGCGAAGGGGCAGACCGAGGCGGCGCTGGCGCTGGGGCTCCCGCACCGCCTGGTGATCCGGCGCGTGGTGCTCCCGCAGGCGCTCCGCGTCATCGTCCCGCCCCTCACCAGCCAGTTCCTGAACCTCACCAAGAACTCGTCGCTCGCCGTCGCCATCGGCTTCCCGGACGTGGTCTCGATCGCCAACACCGCCATCAACCAGAACGGCCAGGCGCTGGAGTGCATCCTCCTCATCATGTCGGTGTACCTCTCCATCAACCTCGCCACCGCCGCGCTGATGGCCTGGTACAACCGGCGCGTCGCGCTGGTGGAGCGCTGAGGGCGTGGCGACGGCGCCCGACCTGTCCGGCGCGGGCCGGGACGCGCGCGAGCCGCCGCCCCCGCGCGGCGGGCCGCTGGCGTGGGTGCGCCGGAACCTCTTCTCGTCCTGGGCGAACGCGGCGGCCACCGCGGTGGTGGGCCTGGCGCTGGCCTGGCTCCTGCCGCGCGCCGTGGCCTGGCTCTTCCTGCGCGCGGTCTACGCGCCCGACTACGACGCCTGCCGCGCGCTCGACTACCGGGCGGCGTGCTGGGGGTTCGTCGCGGAGAAGCACCGGCTCATCCTGTTCGGCCGGTACCCGTTCGCGGAGCAGTGGCGGCCGCTGGCGGCGACGGCGCTCTTCGTCGCCGCGCTCGCCCTCAGCGCCCACCCCCGCGCCTGGCGGCGCTGGCTCGCGCCGGCCTGGCTCCCGGTGGTGGCCGCCTTCTTCCTCCTGCTGCGCGGCGGGGTCCTGGGCCTCGCGCCGGTGGACCCGAGCGCCTGGGGCGGGCTGCCGCTCACCATCGTGCTGACCGCGCTGGTGGTGGCGGCGTCGATCCCCCTGGGGATCGTGCTCGCGCTCGGGCGGCGCTCGCGGATGCCGCTGGTCCGCGGCCTCTCCACGCTCTACATCGAGCTGGTCCGGGGCGTGCCGCTCATCACCGTGCTGTTCGTCGCCTCGTTCCTCTTCCCGCTCCTGCTCCCGGCGGGCCTGCGCCTCGACGCCCTGGCGCGCGTGGCGGTGGGGATGACCTTCTTCCAGGCGGCGTACATGGCCGAGGTGGTCCGCGGAGGCCTGCAGGCGCTGCCTCGCGGGCAGGGCGAGGCGGCCGAGGCGCTGGGGCTCTCCTGGTGGAAGGTGCAGCGCCGGGTGATCCTCCCGCAGGCGCTGGTCCTGGTCATCCCCAGCTTCGTGAACAGCCTGCTCTCCACCTTCCTCGACACCTCGCTCGTGACCGTGGTGAGCATCTACGATCTCACCGGATCGCTCCGGCTCGCGCTGGGCGACCCGCAGTGGCGGAACTTCTTCCTGGAGGGCTATCTGTTCGTGGGCGCGATCTACTTCGCCTCCTGCCTCGCCATGTCGCGCTACAGCCACTGGCTGGAGCGCCACCTGGGGCGCTGGGCGCGGGCCTGATCGAGGAGGCCGCGTGGGCGACCCCATCATCGAGTTCCGGCGCGTCAACAAGTGGTTCGGCCGCTACCACGTGCTCCGCGACATCGACCTCACGGTCGGCCGCGGCGAGCGGATCGTGGTGTGCGGGCCGTCCGGCTCCGGGAAGTCGACGCTGATCCGCTGCGTCAACCGCCTGGAAGAGCACCAGCAGGGCACCCTGATCGTGGACGGGGTGGAGCTGACCGACGACCGCCGCTCCGTCGAGCGCATTCGCCGGGAGGTGGGGATGGTGTTCCAGCAGTTCAACCTCTTCCCGCACCTCACCGTGCTCCAGAACGTGGCGCTCGGGCCGATCGAGGTGCTGAAGGTGCCGCGCGCCGAGGCGGAGGCGCGGGCGCGCGAGCAGCTCCAGCGCGTCCGCGTGGGCGACCAGGCCGCCAAGTTCCCGGGCCAGCTCTCGGGCGGCCAGCAGCAGCGGGTGGCGATCGCCCGGGCGCTCTGCATGCAGCCGCGCATCATGCTCTTTGACGAGCCCACCTCCGCGCTCGATCCGGAGATGGTCAAGGAGGTCCTCGACGCCATGCTCGACCTGGCGGGGCAGGGGATGACCATGGTGGTCGTGACCCACGAGATGGGGTTCGCGCGCTCGGTGGCGGACCGGGTGATCTTCATGGACCACGGCCGGATCGTGGAGCAGAACGCGCCCCGCGAGTTCTTCGCCCACCCCGAGAACGAGCGGACCAGGGACTTCCTCGCCAAGGTGCTGCCGCGGTAGGCCACCGGGAGGTCGCGCATCGCGGCCGCCGGCCGCGCGACGCGAGCGCGCCCCAGCGCCTCGCCCTAGCGCTGCCCTAGCGCGGCGCCGGCGGTGCGGCAGCGGGCGGCGCGGCCGCCGGCGATGCGGCTGCGGGCGGCGCAGCGGCGGGCGACGCAGCGGCGGACGGCGTCGCCGCCAGGTCCGAGCGCGTGCCGTCCGACCAGTCGATGCGGCTCACCTGACCCGGCGCGTAGCGGCGCTCGGCCCCGTCCACCAGCCGCACCACCACCCCGTCGGGCCCCGACTCCACCACCAGGCACCGCACCCGGCCGCCGTTCCCGAGGTAGACGGTGTCGAGCTTGTCGGGAGGGATCTGCAGCGTCGTGGGGCGGGAGGTGGCCGGCGCGGCCGCGACCACCGCGGCTGGCGGCGCCTGCGAGGCCGGCGCGGCCTGGCCCGAGGGCTGGGGCGCCTGGGCAGCAGCCGCCGCCGGGGGCGCCGCGCTCGGCTTCCAGGACGTGCCGTCCGCGAAGTCGACGCGGTTCACCTGCGCGGCTTCGAGCTTCCTCGTCGAGCCGTCGGCCAGCTGCACCGTCACGCCCCCCGCCCCCGCGTCGAGGACCGTGCCGCGCAGGCGGCCGCCGTCGGCGGTGTAGACGGTTCCACCCTGGGGAGTGAGGCCGAGCAGTGCGGCCAGGACGATCTCGAGCATGGTGTCCTCCGGGACCGGCTACGGGAACAGCGTCAGCCTGAGGCCGACCTGGCCGGTCGTGTGCGTGCGGCGGTCGAGCGGGATGGTGGCGGAGGGATCCTTGTACTGGTCGTACTCGCCCACCGCGATGCTTCCGTAGAGGCCGAGGCCGATCACCTGGTTGGAACGGAAGTCCACGCCCGCTCCGAACCGCACGTACTCCCGTCCGCTGTAGGTGAAGAGGTCGGAGCTGCGCCCGTCCCGGTGATCCACCGTCACGCCGCCGACCTCCCAGCCGGTGCCGAGCGAGATCCACTTCGCGGTGGACTCGAGCGGGTCCCAGGTGTGTCGGATCAGGACGCCGAAGCGGCCGGTCGCTCCGACGCAGTCGATCCCCTGGGTCCGGCATTGATCGCGGAGCGACGAGGAGGGGTCGGCGCCGCCCACGTCGCCGTAGACGCCGAGGGCGAACGCGGGGGTGAAGCGCAGGCCGATCTCGCTGGAGAGGTGCGCCTGCGGCTCGAACAGGTGGCTCATGGGGACACCGGCCTCGGCGTTGCCGCCGAAGAAGGTCGCCCCCACACCGAGCGTGAGGTAGAAGGGGACGAGCTGGGGCTTCTCGTGGTGGGGTGGCGGCAGCATGGGCGGCTGGGCGGCGGCGGGCTGCGGCGGGAGCATCGGGATCGGGGGAGGCGCCGGGGTCTTGCGCTTCGAGACGGTTCCGTCGGCGTACTCGATCCGCACCAGCTCGTCGCGCGAGTAGGTGTGGACCGAGCCGTCGAGCAGGCGGACCTTGACGCCGGTCTTGGGATTCTCCTCGATCACCGTGCCGCGCACGCGTCCGCCGCCGAGGAAGTAGACCACGTCGAGCGGCGGCTCCGTGGACTGCGAGCGGGGGGCGGCGGCGGCCTCGGGCGCCCGCGACTGCGACGGGTGCGGGTTCGAGACGGTCCCGTCCGCGTACTCGATCCGCGCGATCTCGTCCGGCGCGTAGGTGTGGATCGAGCCGTCGAGGAGGCGGACCTTCACGCCCGACCGGGCGCTCTCCTCGATGACCGTGCCGCGCACCCGGCCTCCGGCGGCGAAGAAGATCCCGTCGACCGGCCCCTCGGCAGCCGGCGGGCGCGCCGCGGGAGCTGCCTCGGGCGCAGGCGCCGGGGCCGGCGCCGGGCGCGGCGTCGAGACGGTTCCGTCGGAGAACTCGATCCGCGACACCTGGGCTCGATCGATCCGTCGGACCGAGCCGTCGGGCGTCTGGATGGTCACGCCCGAGGTCGGGCTCTCCTCGAGCACCGTTCCCACGATCCGCCCGCCGTCCACGGTGTAGACGGTGTCGGTCGGCGAGGCGGCTGCCAGGAGCGCTGCGACGAGCACGGGGATCATGGGACTCCTCCGGAAAGCATAGGCCTTCGATCGCTGTCTGCTTTCGCGAAGATCGTGCCAGCAGATTGGCCCGACACTCCTGGGGAATTCCGGGCTGGGTCGAAGGCCGCCCGGCACACCTGTGGCAGCGCCTTCACAGGCTCCGCTCCGCGAGCCAAGTGCGCGCGGGCGCGCGCGGTGGGCGCGGCCCTCGACGTGTCGCGATGCCCCCCGGCGCCCGCGGCAGGGTCGGCGCCGCCGCCTCGAGACCTGACGCTCGTCAATCGTCGCCGCCGGTCGCCCGGGACGGACCGGCGACCACGCCCGCGTGGCGGGGCCAGGTCACTGCATCATCGCCTGGCACGCCGGCGTCAGGTCCGCCTGCCGGGACTTGAGGCAGGAGAGGATTCGCCCCTGACCCGCCGGGATGCCCTGGCAGAACTTCTTCGCGTCGGCCCCGCACGCCTTCTTGAACTCGGCCAGCTTCTCCGTCGCCTTCTGGACGATCTGCTGGCACGCCGGCTGGAGGCTGGCGCTGTTCGAGGACAGGCACTTCAGGACGGCCCCGTGGCCGGGAGTGACGGTCGGGCAGAACTGGTCCACGTCCGCCTCGCAGGCCGCGCCGATCTCCTTCACCTTCTTGGCGAGCGCGGCGAGCTGCTGCTTGCAGCCGGGCGAGACCTTCGTCTGGTTGGCCTTCAGGCAGCTCAGGATCCGACCGCCACCGGCCGGGATTCCGGCACAGAGCTTCTCCACGTCCGCCTTGCAGGCGTCGTCGGCGCGCGCGATCCCCAGGGACACCAGCGCGAACAGCACCACTCGAGCCATCGTTCTCATGTCGGATTCCCCTGTCTGTCTGAAAAGACGGGCGAGTCTACCCCTGCCGCGTGGGCATTCGGCTGCCCTCCCGGGGTGCCCCGTCGCGGGAGGGCGCACGCGGGGTGCGTGCCGTGGCGGGAGACGTTCGCGGTCGCGGACCGGGTGCAGTCGCCGCCGAGAGCCCCGGCGAGTGGACGCCTCAGCGACGGCGCAGGCGGCGGATCCCGGCGCCGGTCAGCACCGAGGCCCCGAGGGTCAGGACGGCGCCGACGAGGCCCGAGACCGACGTACCGGCCATGTCCGGCGAGCGGCCGCCGAGCCCGGGCTGCGCTCCCCGGCCGAATCCGTAGTCGGGGAGGAGCGCCGTCCGTCCCTGGATCCGCCCCAGGAGCGCATGCACGCCGCCCACCGGCGGCTCCGGGAGGCGCGCGCCGGCGACGCTCGCCACCGACCACTCGAGGGCGTCGGGGCGGTCGGACGCGAGCGCAGAGAGCAGACCTCCGGCGACCAGCGCCGCGGCCGCGACGCCCGCCAGGACGCTTCGCGGCACGGACGCGCCACCGTGCACGGCGCCGGCGAGCTCGGGGCGCGCGCGCCACAGCGCGAGCACGATCGTTCCGGTGACGACCCCTTCCACGAGCCCGATGGCGAGGTGGACGGGGACCACCAGGAGCGCGAAGGGCCCGGGCGGCAGGGAGGACACCCCGGAGGCCAGCGTCTCGACGACGACGCCACCCGAGCCGAGCGCGAGGCCGAGGACGCTCGCCACGGCGGCGCCGATCATCACCCGGGCCCGCGTCGGCGTCGCTCCCGCGATCGGCCGGTACACCAGCGGATACGCGACGAAGCTCGAGAAGAACGCGAGGTTGAACACGTTGCAGCCGAGCGCGAGCAGGCCGCCGTCCGCGAAGAAGAGCGCCTGGATGGCGAGGACCGAGGCCATCACCAGGAACGCCGCGTGCGGGCCGAGGAGGATGGCGAGCAGCATCCCGCCGCCGAGGTGGCCGCTCGAGCCGGTCCCGGGGATGCCGAAGTTGATCATCTGCGCGGCGAAGACGAACGCGCCCAGCACGCCCATGAGCGGGATCCGGCGATCGTCGGGGTCGCGGCGCACCACCCGCGCGCACCGCGCGCCGACGCCGGCCGTGGCGGCCCACAGCGCGCCGCCGACCGCCGGGGAGAGGAGCGCGTCCGACATGTGCACGAGGCTTCCTCCGCGGCGGCAGCCGGGCCATGCCAGGCCCGGGATGGTCCGGGGACGGCACGCCGACGATGCTGACGGTCGTGATACCCGGTCCGGGCGACCGTAGCAAGACTCTTAGAAATTTCATACTCTCCCGTCGTGAGGGCGCCGCGGCGCCGCGCCGGTTCGCGGTGCGGGGCGGCCCGGAGCGCGAGGCGAGGTGGAGATGGGACGGATCGAGGCCGCCCTGGGCCGGCTGGGAAGCCTGGACGAGCTGGCGGCGCGGGACACCCCGGCCACCCGGCTCGACCCGCGCGCGAAGGTCGCCGTCACCCTGGCGTTCGTGGCCGTGGTGGCGAGCTTCGGGCGGCTCGAGCTCGGGCGCCTCGCGCCGCTGGCGGCCTTGCCGCTGGTGTTCGCGGCGCTCGGCGACGTGCCCTGGAAGCCGCTCCTCGTCCGGCTCGCCCTCGCCTCGCCCTTCGCGCTGGGCGTCGCCCTGTTCGAGCCATTCCTGGACCGCGCGCCGGCCCTGGCGGTCGGCCGCGTGACGGTCTCGCGAGGCGAGGTGGCGTTCCTGACCGTCCTCGCGAAGTTCGCGCTCTCGCTGGGCGCGGGGCTGCTCCTCGTCGCGACCACCCGGTTCGACGCGATCTGCCAGGCCGCCGCGAGGCTGGGCGCGCCGCGGGTGGTGGTCGCCCAGCTCTCGCTCACCTACCGGTACCTGTTCGTCCTGGGGGACGAGGCCGCGCGCATGGTGCGGGCCCACGGCCTCCGCGCGCCGGACCGGCCGCGGCCCGCCCTCCGCACCGCGGGCACGCTGCTCGGCCAGCTCCTGCTCCGCGCGACGGCGCGGGCGGAGCGGATCCACGCGGCGATGCGCGCCCGCGGCTTCGACGGACGGTTGCCGGTCCGAGAGTCCTGGGGCTTCCGGCGCGCGGACGCCGTCTTCGTCTCGGCGGCGCTCGCCTTCCTCCTCGCCTCGCGGGCCCTCGACCTCCCCGGGCTCCTGGGCGCCACCCTGGCCGGAGCGCTCCGTTGAGCCACCACCTCGTCGCCGTCTCGGACCTGCGCTTCGCGTACCCGGACGGCACCCCCGCGCTCCAGGGCGTCACCTTCACCCTTCACCACGGCGAGTCCGTGGGGCTGGTCGGCGCGAACGGCGCGGGGAAGTCCACGCTCCTCCTCCACCTCGCGGGCGTCCTCGCCGCCTCGGAGGGAACGGTGCGGGTGGGGGACTGGCCGGTCACCGCGGGCACCCTCGCGCAGGTGCGGCGCAGCGTGGGGATGGTCTTCCAGGACCCCGACGACCAGCTCTTCATGCCGACGGTGGAGGACGACGTCGCGTTCGGTCCGGCGAACCTCGGGTTGCCCCCGGAGGAGGTCGAGGCCCGCGTGCTCGGCGCGCTGGAGCGCGTGGGCGCGCTGCACCTCCGGCGCCGCCCGCCGCACCGGCTGTCCGGAGGGGAGAAGCGCGCGGTCTCCATCGCGACCGTCCTCGCCATGTCGCCGGACGTGCTGGTGATGGACGAGCCCTCCTCCAACCTGGATCCGCGCGCGCGCCGCCGCCTCGTCGCGCAGCTCCGCGCCTTCGAGCACACCAAGATCATCGCCACGCACGACCTGGACCTGGTGCTCGACGTCTGCGCCCGGACCATCGTCCTCTGCGGCGGGCGGGTCGCGGCCGACGGGCCGACCAAGGAGCTGCTCGCGGACGAGGCCGTCCTGGCGCGCTCCGGCCTGGAGCGCCCGCTCCGCCTCCAGGGGTGTCCGCGCTGCGGCGCGTGATCGCCTCGTCGACGACACGCCACCACGGGGCAGGCGCTCCGCTGACTGCGACTCTGGGTCCGGATCCCTCCGGAGCGCTCCGGAAGGCGTCGCGCTGGTGCGCGTCCGACCCGTATGAGCCGAGGCCCCTTCGACCTAACCCGGGCGGGAGTCCGGCGCCCGGATGCGGGGCACTTGCGCGGGGTCTCCACGGCGCGATCAATCACCCGCAGTGGACGCCCCAAAGGTGCGCCGCAGGTGCAAGGGCGGGGTGGAATCATGCGCCCGCGCCGCCGCACGCCGCGGCGGCGCCTGGGGAGCGGGGACACTCCATCCAGAGCGGCGCGGCCACCCCTCCCGTCACGGGGGGCGACCGAGCCTGTACCCCGGCGACCTCTTCGCGTGTGCCAAGGGAGGGCCACCGAAATGAAGACGAACCGAATCGTCCGCCGCGCGCTGTACGTCGTGGCGTTGCTGCCGTTGTGGGCCGGGGCGCAGGTGCCGTTCCCGCCGAACTGGACGGGCGCGCCGACCGGATCGGCGAAGCAGGACGTGTACCCGTATGACAACCAGTGCTACTCGGACCCGGCCAACCCCATCGCCGGCTTGCCGGCCTGCCAGGTCTCGAATCCGTCGGCCGCCGGCTACGCGGGGTCGTTCGTCTGCGACGGCGGCGGGTTCCCGGATCAGACCGCGGGCGGCTGGGGGACCTGCGGCGCGGTGAAGCCACCGCCCAACAACCTGATGGGGCTCCTCACCGGCGACACCCAGCGCGGCAACAAGTACGTGTGGGAGGTGCTGAACCCGCTCGACTACGCGCCCGACAAGGCGAAGTTCCCGGGCGCCGACTACTACGAGATCGGCCTTCACGAGGCGTGGGGGTTCCAGGGGATCGCCTCCGCGGGTCTCTTCCCTGATCCGACTCCGTACGGCCTGTCCGTGCCGAACGGCAAGCAGTGGACGGGCCTCCTCGCCGCGGACGGCACGACGCCGCTCTTCACGCCGATCTGGGGCGTGGGCCAGATCAACATGGGCGGCGGCCCGGTGACGACGACGCTGCAGTCGCTCGGGCTGTTCCCGAAGGGCACGCCGTCGAAGGTCCCGTCCTGGTCCAGCAACAACTACGTCGCGACCTGGCCGTCGATCAGCATTCGCGGCACGACCGGCCGCCCGGTGGTCGTGAAGTGGATCAACGAGTTCCCGAACAACCACCTCTTCTGCCCGCACCCCGAGGCGGCCGACTGGCCCTGCGCCATCGACCGGACCTTCATGGGCGTGAAGGCGAAGATCGACCCGCAGAAGGCGCCCGCGACGCTGCAGAAGACGCCGTTCACCTTCAACGGCGTGAACCAGTACGGCAGCCCGATGCAGCCCGACAACTCCTGGGTCACCCACCTGCACGGCGGCGAGATCCCGCCCCAGACCGACGGCTTCGCCGAGAAGTGGTTCGGCAACCGCGTCACCGGCAAGGTCTACAGCCCGCAGCCCTGGCCGCTCGATCCGGCCTTCTTCGCGCCGGGCGGCTCGCTCGTCACGCAGCAGGTCGGCCTGCAGTACTCGAACATCTTCCGCCCCGGCGGTGATCCGTCGGCGAACGCGTACACCTCCTGGTACTACGACACCTACGCGTATCCGATGGTGAACCAGGAGTCGACGATCTGGTTCCACGACCACTCCCTGGGGAAGACGCACCACAACGTGATCGCCGGGCCCGCCGGGTTCTTCCCGGTGAAGGACCCGTCGAAGCACTACCCCCTGAACAGCAAGGGCTGGTGCACCGGCCCGCAGAAGACCAGCTGCGAGTACACCTGGGTCGACCCGGTCACCGAGCCGCGCGACTCGCTCGGCGTCCCGCTCTACGACCTGTTCCTCGCCGTCCAGGACCGCGACTTCAACGCCGACGGGAGCATCAACTTCCCGAACGGGATGGGCCAGGCCCCCGGCCCGTACGCGGGCAACACGCCCTTCACGCCGGGCAACAACCCGCAGGTCCACCCGGTGTGGGTCCCCGAGTACTTCTGCTCGAACGCGCTGGTGAACGGCGTCCTCTGGCCGAAGAAGACGGTGGAGCCCGGCTTCTACCGGATCCGCTTCGTGGACGGCTCGGACGCGCGCTGCTACGACATGAGCTTCAGCACGCAGGATCCGTGGGCGGGCGGCGTCGCCGCGCCGGTGAGGCCCACCACCTCCATCCCGTTCACGCTCATCGCGAACGAGCAGGGCTACCTGCCGAAGCCGCTCACGGTCAGCAGCTTCGTCATGTGCCCCGGTGAGCGGTACGAGCTCATCCTCGACTTCCGCGGCTACGCGAGCGGCACGAAGATCTTCCTCGTGAACTCCGCGGCGGCGCCGTTCCCGGACGGCGGGAATGCCCCGTTCGATAAGGACAGCATCTATCCCGACATGGCGACGATCATGCGGTTCGACGTGGGCGCGGCCACGACCACCACGGTCAAGTCCCTGACCATCCCCGCCGTCATCGACCAGGACTTCGACGATCTGACCGGCAACCTGACGGGTGGTCCCCCCATCGCGCTGTGCGGCACGGCGGGCGCCAACCCGGCCCGGTGCTACTCCGCGGTCCGAAACCTGTACCTGAACGAGCGGGTCAACGGCCTCACCGGCGAGTCGCTCGGCCTGCAGATCAACGGCGTGCCGTTCGAGTACGACGTGACCGAGACGCCGAAGCAGGGCACCTACGAGCTGTGGAACATCATCAACCTGACCGTCGACGCCCACCCCATCCACCCGCACCTGGTGAAGGCGCAGATCGTGGGGCGCAAGACGTTCGACGTGTTCCAGTACAAGCTCGCGCTCTGCGGGACCGACATCACCGACCCGACGCTCACCGACTGCACGGCGGGCCCGTCGCCGGGCGGCGTGATCCAGCTCGTCGCCGATCCGACCCCCTACATCACCGGGCCCGCCCCGGTCGAGCCGACCGAGCTCGGGTGGAAGGACGCGATGCGGGCGATGCCGGGCACGATCACGACGTTCGTCGCCAAGTGGGACGGCAGCTGGAAGATGTCCACCGCCGCGGGCGGCGCCGACGTGACCGCGCCGGGCGCCGGCAACCCGAACTGCATGGCGACCAGCGTGTGCACGGCCAGCGTGGGCGCCACCTCGACGTCGGTGGCGTGCATGTCCAGCTCGGCGAACACGTCCATGTGCGGCAAGGGCAACGCGAGCAGCTGGGTGTTCCCGGCGGTCACGAGCGGCCCGTACGTGTGGCACTGCCACATCAACTCGCACGAGGACTCGGAGATGATGCGGACGAGCCTCGTCGTGAAGTAGCCCGGTTCGCCGGGTGATCCCGCGGGGCGGCGCCGCTCGGCGTCGCCCCGCTTCGCTTCCGGCGCCCGGCGGAGGAGCGATCAGGGCAGCACGTACCGCATCCGCACCCGCTGCCCCGGCTCGAAACGCAGCCCGGTGGGGGTCCGGAGGCGCTGTCCGCGCAGGGCCCGCCGCGCGCAGTCGAGGTGCTGGCTCGACAGTTTCCCGAAGGAAGCGACGTCGGCCTCGACGACCCGGAGGTCGCCCTCGCCCGCCGCGAGCTCGACGATGAGCGCGGCCGGCCCTCCGTCGGCGCCCGCGCGCGGGCCGCCGCGGCGGCCGCGGCCGTGACCGCGAAGGTCCTCCGGGATGCAGGGCGTCACCATCGGGCCGAGCGCGGCCGACACCGCCAGGATGGGCTGCGCGAGCACCCGCACCTCGGATCGGCCCGCCGTGGGCGAGGTGTTGCCTCGCGGCGGCCCGCCCGGCTCCGGGAGGGGAGCGGCCGGCACGGGCTGGACCGGGTCCGGAACCAGGGCCGCCGCCGCGGCGGCCGAGTCCGGCCGCGGAGGCTCGGGGGGCGGCGCGGCGGCGGGGCTCTCCGGGCCGGGCTGCGTGGCGAAGAAGATCACGGCGACGGCGACCGCGCCGAGCGCGACGATGGCCGAGGCGGCGGCGAAGGCGGGACGGCGCACGGTCACCTCCCCGTGGTTGCGGTCGCCGGGGCGACGGGGGCGGCCGCGGGGGCGGCCCGGACGTCCGGCGCCGCGGCGGCGACCGGCGGGGGCGAGGCGCCGCCGAGCGCCGCCCGGACCAGCGGGAGCGTCGCCTGCAGCTCCGCGTTCGCCTCCCGGAGCTGCGACACGGGGACCTGCTGCCTCGCGAGGCAGCGCCGGGCCTCCTCCCGCGCGGTGGCAAGCTGGGGCGAAGCGGGGTCCCGGAGGCCAGCCGACATCACCACCTCCAGCTCGATCCCGCGCTGCCGGCAGCCCCTGCGCGGATCGACCGGCCATTGCCGCACGAGCAGGTCCCGGACCCTCTCCCAGGCCGCGACGAAGCGTCCGTGGAGCGCGTCGAGCCGGTCCCGATCGCCGGGAGGCGCCTTGCGCACCGCCTCCGCGAGCCTCGGCTCGCTGCGGTCGTCGGCGAGCCGCTGGATGGTCCGGAGCCCGAGCGCGCGCTGGCCCACCACTTCGCCCTGCGTCTGGATCAGGTCGCGGAGCAGCGCTTGGTCCTCCGGGAGGCCCGGCGGCGGGAATGGCTTTCCCGTGTACGAGAGGGAGGGCTGCGAGGCTGGCCCGGCCGGTGCAAAGCCGTCCGCGCGGGCGGCGCCCGGGCGGGCGAGTGCCAGGGATGCAAGGAGCGCGAACCGGAGCGTGCGCATTGGCCGGATGATACCGCCCGGGAGGGCGCCGGGACGTGCCGGCCCGAAGGGGCGCGGCAATGCGCGCAGGTCGGACCGGGCTGCGAGGAACGGCTGCGGCGGGCTCGCAGACGACGGGCGTTTCGGCTAGACAGTGGCGGCGCCGGCGCGGCGCCCGATCGGAGCACGCGATGAACGCGGCATCACGGCGGTGGATCCCGCTCACCAGCGACACCGAGACCCAGCCCACGGCGGCGATGCGCGAGGCCATCGCGCGCGCCGAGGTGGGCGACGAGCAACGCGGCGAGGACCCCACCGTCAACCGGTTGCAGGAGCGCGTGGCCGCGCTGCTCGGCAAGGAGGCGGCCCTGTGGTTCCCCGGCGGCACGATGTGCAACCTCGTCGCGGTGAAGGTGCACACCCGGCCGGCCGACGTGGTGCTCGCCGACGCGATGGCACACGTCCTCCGCGCCGAGTCCGCCGGCGCCGCGCTCTGCTCCGGCGTGCTGGTGGAACCCATCGCCACGCCGCGCGGCATCTTCGGGGCCGACGCGCTGCGCCAGGCGCTGCAGCGGCTCAGGACGGCGCCGGCGCCCTACGCCTCACCGGCCCGGCTGGTCTGCGTCGAGCAGACGCACAACTTCGGCGGCGGCGCGGTCTGGTCGCTGGACCAGCTCGCCGAGGTCTCGCGCGCGGCGCGGGCCGAGGGCCTGGCGCTCCACATGGACGGCGCGCGGCTGCTCAATGCCTGCGTGGCCACCGGCACGGCGGCGGCGGACTTCGCGGCCACCGTGGACAGCGTCTGGATCGACTTCACCAAGGGGCTGGGCGCGCCCATCGGCGCGGTGCTGGCCGGCAGCAGGGCGTTCATCGGCGAGGCGCGCCGCTGCAAGCACATCTTCGGCGGCGCGATGCGGCAGGCCGGGATCGCCGCCGCGGGGTGCCTCCACGCCCTCGACCACCACGTGCAGCGCCTGGCGGAGGACCACGAGAACGCGCGCCGTCTCGCCGCCGGGCTCTCGCGGATCGCGGGGATCCGCGTCAGCACCCCCACGCCCGAGACCAACATGGTGTTCTTCGACCCCGGCGGCCTGGGGCAGTCGAACGAGGCGTTCCTGGCGGCGCTGGCGCAGCGGGGCGTGCGCATGGGCCAGGTGCGAGGCGAGATCCGGGCGGTCACGCACCTGGACGTGAGCCGCGAGGACGTGGACACCGCCATCGCCGCGGTGGCCGACGTCGCCCGGGGCTCCGGCGCGCGCGGGGCGTGAGGGAAGCGAGCGCTGCCGCCGGCCGCGTCGCGTCCAGCGGCCGGATCGCTTCGGGAGGCCCGGTGACGCAGGAGCGGCGGCGACGACCCGATCCTCGGCTCACTCCGACAGCGGGATGATGCAGCTCTCCCACTCGCCCAGCATCGTCGCTCCGCGATCGCCGGTCCCGGTGTACACGGAATCGACGATCCGCCGCGGCGTCTCGCTCTTGAACGCCTCGAACTGCTTGTACGCTTGCTCCCTGGTCGCGCCGGCCTTGCGCTGCCGGAACGCCACGCTCGCGATCATGGTGTTCTGCATGCAGTAGGCGGCGAGGCGGGCGCGATCGGCGGGGACGTGGGCCAGCTCCAGGGCGCATTCTTCCCGGAAGAACCGCACCGCGTAGTCCCACGGGTTCTTGAACTCCTCCTGGTAGACCTTGTCCACGGTCGCGAGGGCGAGGTCCGCCTTGGGCGTGCTGGCGAACCGGGCGCGCGCCTCCTCCCTGGAGACGCCGGCCTTCTTCTGCAGCGCCGCCGTCCAGGCCGTGTCGGTCATGCCGACGCACAGCGTGAGCATCTCGCGCTCCTTGGCGGTGTAGACCTTCTTCGGCGCTGGCGGGGCAGCCGGCTCGCCCGTCCGCGCCGCCTGGGCGGGAGGCGCGCCAGTCTCCGGCTCGCGGGGCGCGGCCTGACGTGACGGCGCGCTGGCGCACGAGGAGAGGACGATCGCGGCGGCTGCGAGGAGCGCGATGCGTGAACCGTTTCTCACCTGGCCTCCGAGGCGTCGTCCGGGCGCTGGCGCGCGGCCCGCGAGCTCGACCGCGGCGAGGGTACCACGGGAGTCCGGGCTCCCCGAGCCGACGGCGCAAGCGGGGAGCGGAGCTGGCTACACCCCGGCTGGACTTCAAGCCGCCGCGCCATTCGACGGCTGACGGGCATCGAGCCGCACCCTCCGCGGGGCTGCGCGCGCCGGCGCGCCCTCCACGCGGGGCGAACCGCGCCGGCGAGGGCCGGGCGCCACGATCGAGGTCGCGCCTCTCGCCGGCCGGCGACGCGCTCACCGCGCGTGCGGGTGAGGCTTCGCCGCGCGGCCCCAACAAATCACGGTGGACCTGACCACCGTCATGGTGGCGACGTGCCTCGCGGAGCGATCTGGCTGTCCCATGGGCCGGATCGACGCGGAGACCCTGGACATGGTCATCTCCACGCTGCGCGAGTACGCGGGGCGTGAGCTGAAGGCCGAGCGACTCCTCGAGCTGGACCGGCTCAACGAGTTCCCCGAGCAGGTCCACCGCGACCTCTACGGCGACGTCGGCCTGCACCTGCTCTTCATCCCGGAGGAGTTCGGAGGGATGGGGGGCGGTGCGCACGACATCTACCGAGTCTCCGAGGTCCTGGCGCGGATCGACCTCGGCATCGCCACCAGCGTGCTGGCGACCTTCCTCGGGACCGATCCCATCACCGTGGGCGGCACGCCCGAGCAGAAGCAGAAATGGATGGGACGGATCGCCAGGGAAGGGCTGCTCGTCGCCTACGGCGCGACGGAGCCCCAGGCCGGCAGCGATCTCACCGCGCTCCGGACCAGCGCCAAGCCGATCGTGCACGAGGGCCGCCCGTGCTACGCGCTCGACGGCCGGAAGCAGTGGATCAGCAACGGCGGCGTCGCGGCGATGTGGCTCATCCTCGCCAACGCCCCGCGCGGCGCATCCTGGTTCGTCGTCGAGCGCGGGAACCCCGGGCTGACGCCCGGGAAGCACGAGGACAAGCACGGCATCCGCGCGAGCAACACCACCTCGCTCTTCCTCGACAACGCCATCGTCCCGGCCGAGAACCTGGTCGGCGGGGTCGAGGGCCAGGGGCTCGCCCAGGCCCAGGCCGTCTTCGGCTACACGCGGCTGATGGTCGCGGCCTTCGGCCTCGGCGGCGGGTGGAGCGCGCTGGAGCGGGCCGTCCGCTACGCGCAGGAGCGCGTGGTGGGCGGCGGCCCGCTCATCGGCAAGCAGGGGTTCACGCACAAGCTGCTCGTGCCCAACGCCGTGCGCCTCGAGGCGGCCCGCGCCTTCATCGAGTGGACCGCCGAGCGGCTCGACGGCGGCGAGGAGGGGCTCGCCACCGAGGGCGCGATCGCCAAGTACCTGGCGACCGAGGCGGGCAACCGCGCCGCCGAGGACGCCATCCAGGCGCTCGGCGGCAACGGCTACACCCGCGAGTACCTGGTCGAGAAGATCAAGCGCGACGTGCGGATCACCACCATCTACGAGGGGACGTCGGAGATCCTGGAGTGGACCACGGCGCGCGACCGCTGGCAGCTGCATCTCAAGTCGCGCGGCGCGCACTACCTCGACTGGGCGCAGCGGGCCGAGCGGCTGCACGCTGAGCGCAAGGACGTCGGCGCGGACAACGCGGCGATCGCGCTGCGCTCGCTGGCGGCCGTCATGGAGCGCTGCCGCGCCGACAAGCTCACCCGCCACCAGCACGTGCTCTTCCGGCTCGGCGAGCTGGTCGCCCAGGCCGAGGGCGCGGCCGTCTTCGCCGAGCGCGCCGCGACCGCGCCGACGGCGGCCATCCCGCTGCCCCCCGCCACCATCGCCACGATGTCCCGCGTCTTCGCCCGCGAGGCCGCGGCGCGCGTCGCCTTCGAGGGCGCGCGCTGGGCGACCGCCGCCGGGCAGACCGATACCGGGTTCCTGCGCTCGATCGACTGGAGCCGGATCCTGGCCGGACAGGCCGGCGGGATCGAGGACATGGACGTGATCGCGGGGAGCCTGGCCCAGACCTTCCCCGCCTGAGCTTCGACGAGGTGGCCCGGCCGGTCCGGGTCGATTTCCCGCGCCGCCCGCGGCGCGATCCATCGGGGGGGGCGTCATGTCGGACCGCCACGCGCGAGCCGTCGCCGTCGTCGGGATCGGGGCGCTGCTCCCCGACGCTCCCGACGCGCCGTCGTTCTGGAAGAACCTCTGCGAGCGCCGGTACTCGATCACCGACGTGCCACCCGAGCGCTGGAGCGTGGACGACTACTACGACCCGGATCCGTCGGCTCCCGACAAGACCTACAGCAAGATCGGAGCATGGGTCCGCGGCTACTCCTTCGACTGGCAGCGTTACCGGGTTCCACCCAGGGTCGCCGCCGCCATGGACCAGGGGCAGCAGTGGGCCGTGTCCATCGCCGCGGAGGCGCTCGCCGACTACGGCTTCCCCGGCCGCGCGCTCGACCTGGAGCGCACCGGCGTCGTGCTCGGTGCGGCGATGGGCGGCGAGCTGCACTACCTGACCACCCTGCGCGTGATGTTCCCCGAGTTCCGCCGCGCGCTCGAGGGGGTGGAGACCTTCGCGCAGCTCGGGCCCGACGTCCGCCGCGAGATCGTCGCCCGCTGGCAGGACGAGGTCGGCAAGCACCTGCCCGCCATCACCGAGGACTCGATGCCCGGCGAGCTGCCGAACATCATCTCGGGGCGCGTCGCGAACATCCTCAACCTCCGCGGGCCGAACTTCATCACCGACGCCGCGTGCGCCTCGAGCTTCGCCGCCGTCGACGCCGCCACGGACCTGCTCGTCGAGGACCACTGCGACGCGGTGATCACCGGCGGCGTCGATCGCAACATGGGCGCGTCCACCTTCGTCAAGTTCTGCAAGATCGGCGCGCTCAGCGCGACCGGGACCCGGCCCTTCGGCGAGGGGGCGGACGGGTTCGTCATGGGCGAGGGGGCGGCCGCGTTCCTGCTCAAGCGGCTCTCCGACGCCGAGCGCGACGGCGACCGGATCTACGCCGTGATCCGCGGCGTGGGCGCGTCGAGCGACGGCAAGGGCAAGGGGATCACCGCGCCCAACCCCGCCGGCCAGAAGCTGGCGGTCCGGCGGGCCTGGCAGGACGCCGGGCTCGACCCGGCGACGGCCGGGCTGGTCGAGGCCCACGGCACCAGCACCAAGGTGGGCGACGTCGTCGAGGTCGAGAGCCTGGCGGAGTGCTTCGCCGGCGCCGGCCGGGGCGCGATCGCGCTCGGCTCGGTCAAGAGCAACGTCGGCCACCTCAAGGCCGGGGCGGGCGCCGCGGGGCTGCTGAAGGCCGTCCTCGCGCTCCACCACCGGCAGCTGCCGCCGACGCTCCACGCGGAGCGCCCGAACCCCAGCATCGAGTTCCCGGCGACGCCCTTCACCCTCAACCACGAGCTGCGCGAGTGGCCGCGTTCCAACGGGACCCCGCGCCGCGCGGGGGTGTCGGCCTACGGCTTCGGCGGAACGAACTTCCACGTCGTCCTCGAGGAGCACGTCCCCGGCATGATCGACGCGCAGCGGAGGGCCGCGGTCTCCGTGCCGGCCGGCCTGCCCGCCGGCGGTGGTCCGGCCGCCGCGGCGCCGGCCGCCGCGACGCCCAGGAGCCCGGTGCGCGGCGTCCTCGCCCTCGGCGCGCCGACCGTCGCCGACCTCCGCGCGCGCCTGGCGCGGGAGCTGGCCCGCGCGAAGGAGGGGGCGGTGCCTCCCGCGGCGAGTCCGTCGCGCGCCGATCTCGGCGCGCGCGAGCGGCTCGTCGTCGACTTCGAAGGCGGTCCCGATCTGGTCGAGAAGCTCGAGCGCGCCGGACGGGCGCTCGAGGCGGACGCGCCGATGGCCTGGAAGGCGCTCGCGAACCAGGGAGTCTTCCGCGGCGCCAACCCCGCCGCCGGCAAGATCGCCTTCCTCTTCCCCGGGCAGGGGAGCCAGTTCGTCAACATGGGGCGCACCCTCCACCAACGCGAGCCGGCCGTCCGCGCGGTGTTCGAGGAGGCCGACGCGGTCCTCGCCCCGATCCTGGGCCGGCCCCTGACGGCGTTCCTCTTCGCGGACCCGGCCGACGCGGCCGCGATGGCGCGCGCCGAGGAAGGGCTGCGCCAGACGGCGATCACGCAGCCGGCGGTGCTGACCGTGGACAACGCCCTCCGCACCCTCCTGGCCGAGTTCGGGATGAGGCCCGACTACGTGATGGGTCACTCGCTGGGCGAGTACGGCGCGCTCGTCGCCGCCGGCGCGATGCCGTTCGCCGACGCGCTCGAGGCGTCGGCGGCCCGCGGCCGTGAGATGACGCGGGTCAGCCTCGCCGACAACGGCTGGATGGCGGCGGTGATGGGGCCGCTCGACGTCGTCGAGAAGACGCTGGCCTCGATCGACGGCTACGTCGTCACCGCGAACCTCAACAGCGGCAGCCAGGCCGTCATCGGCGGCGAGACGGAGGCGGTGAAGCGCGCGATGGAGGCGCTGGCGGCGCTCGGGATCGAGACCGTCCGGCTGCCGGTGAGCCACGCGTTCCACACCCGGATCGTCGCCCCGGCCGCCGGACCGCTGGGCGAGGTGCTCGACCGGCTCCGCATCTCCTCGCCGCGGCTGCCGGTCGTCGCCAACGTGACCGGCGGGCTCTATCCCGGCGGCCGCCGGGAGGTCCGCGACATGCTCGTCGAGCAGATCGCCTCGCCGGTGCAGTGGGTCCGCGGCCTGGAGACCCTCTGGCGCGAGGGCGTCCGGACGTTCGTCGAGGTCGGCCCGAAGAAGGCGCTCAAGGGGTTCGTCGACGACGTCCTGGGCGGGCGCGACGGGCTCGTCTCGCTCTTCACCAACCACCCCAAGCTCGGCGAGCTCGCCGCGTTCAACCAGGCGCTGTGCGGGCTCTACGCGGCCGGCCACGGCGCGCCCGCCGAGCCGGCGCCGGCCGTCGGCCAGCGCGATGCGCCCCCGGTGGTCGCCGCGGCGAACGCAGCGGCGCCCGCCGTGGAGGAGCGAACGGCAGCAACCATGGCCGCCCCGAGGGGCGCTCCGGAGGACGAGATCATGTCGAACAGGTCCGTCGAAGAGCTGGCCCAGGTCCTGGCGCGGACGGTCGCCGCGATGGCTGGAACGACCGCGGCGCGGGAGCCCGGCGACGGGATCCTCGACCGCAACCGGCCACCGCCGGGCTCGGTCGTGATCACCGGCTGCGGCCTCGGGCTCCCCGGACCCGAGAAGCCGGTCATGGATCCCCGGAACGTGGACCGGATCCTGCGCGGCGAGCAGCTCATCGATCTCCTGCCGGTGCGCTTCCGCGACCGGATGGCGCGCAAGCAGGTGACGCGGGTCGTGAAGACCCCCGAAGGCGACGGCCGCTTCGAGACCATCGACGATTCGGAGGACGTGCTCAAGCTGGCGGGACGGCCGGGTCCGTTCGACCTCGCCGCCGAGTACGGCGTGCCCGGGAAGCTCGTCGAGGCGCTCGACACGACGACGCAGCTCGCGATCGCGGCGGGGATCGACGCGCTGCGCGAGGCCGGCATCCCGCTGGTCCAGACCTGGCGCCGCACCACGAAGGGGACGTTCCTCCCCGACCGCTGGGCGCTGCCGGAGTCGATGCGCGACGAGACCGGCGTGATCTTCGGCTCGGCCTTCCCCGGGCTCGATCGCTTCGCCGAGGCGCTGGGCCGTTTCTACAGGTACGAGTCGCGGTGCACGCGGCGCGCGGCGCTCGACGAGGTCCGGCGCCAGACGAGCGATCCGTCGACGCTGCGCGAGCTCCAGCGCCAGCTCGCGCAGATCGACGAGGAGCTTCACCGCGAGCCGTACGCCTTCGATCGGCGCTTCCTGCTGCGCGTCCTGCCGATGGGCCACAGCCAGTTCGCCGAGTACATCGGCGCGCGCGGCCCGAACGCGCAGGCCAACGCCGCCTGCGCGAGCACGGCCCAGGCCGTCGCGATGGCCGAGGACTGGATCCGCACCGGTCGCTGCCGCCGCGTGGTCGTGATCTCCGCCGACAACCCGACCAGCGACAACCTGATCGAGTGGATGGGCGCCGGCTTCCTCGCCAGCGGCGCGGCCGCGACCGACGACAAGGTCGAGGAGGCGGCGGTCCCGTTCGATCGGCGCCGCCACGGGATGATCATCGGCATGGGCGCGGCGGCGCTGGTGGTCGAGAGCCAGGACGCCGTGGAGGAGCGCGGCATGCGCGGGATCGTCGAGCTGCTCTCGAGCGAGACGCGCAACAGCGCCTTCCACGCGACGCGGCTCGACGTGGACCACGTCGCCGCGACCGTCGAGAGCCTGGTCCGCTCCGCGGAGCGGCGGTTCGGGCTCGACCGGCGCGCGATGGCGCCCGAGCTGGTCTTCATGTCGCACGAGACGTTCACCCCGGCCCGCGGCGGCAGCGCCTCCGCCGAGGTCGCGGCGCTGCGGCGCGTGTTCGGAGGGGCGGCGAGCGAGATCGTGGTCTCGAACACCAAGGGGTTCACCGGTCACGCGATGGGCGTCGGCGTCGAGGACGTCGTCGCCGTCAAGATCCTGGAGCACGGCATCGTCCCGCCCGTCCCGAACTTCCGCGAGGAGGATCCCGAGCTGGGCGTGCTCAACCTGAGCCGCGGCGGCCGGTACCCGGTCAACTACGCCATCCACCTCGCCGCCGGGTTCGGCTCCCAGATCGCCCTGACGCTCACGCGCCGCATCCCCGGTGGCGCCGAGCGCGTCGATCGCCCGGACGTCCACCGCCGCTGGCTCGAGGCCGTCACCGGCTCGAGCCACGCCGAGACGGAGGTCGTGCAGCGCACGCTGCGCGTCGTCTCGACCGGAGCGCCCGCGCGCGCGCCGCAGCCGGCGACCTGGGAGTGGGGCACCGCCCCGAGGCGACGTGCTCCGGCGCCGCCGTCGCTGCCTCCCGTCATCCGTCGGGAAGCGCCCGCGGCCACGGCGTCGAACCCGACCGCGGCCCCGATTTCGACTCCGACCCCGACCGCGGCCTCGACTGCGACCGCGACCGCGATCGCGATCCCGACCGCGGTTCCCGTCCCGACCGCATCCACGATCCCGACCTCGACCGCGCCCGCGGCGCCGGCCCCCGCCGCCGCCGACCCGGTCGTCGATCGCGTCGTCGCGATCGTCTCCGAGAAGACCGGCTACCCGACCGACCTGCTCGACATGGACCTCGATCTCGAGGCCGACCTCGGCGTGGACACCGTGAAGCAGGCCGAGACCTTCGCCGCCGTGCGCGAGGAGTGGTCGATCCCGCGGATCGAGAACCTGCGCCTGCGCGACTTCCCGACGCTGCGCCACGTGGTCGGGTTCGTCCGCGAGCATCGCCCCGATCTCGCGACCCGGACCGCGACCGCGACCGCGGCCGCGGCCGCGACCCCGACCGCGTCCCCGACCCCGACCCCGAGCGCAACCCCGACCGCCAGCCCGGCCGACCCGGTGACCGCCCGCGTCGTCGCGATCGTCTCCGAGAAGACCGGCTACCCGCCCGATCTGCTCGACATGGACCTCGACCTCGAGGCCGACCTGGGCGTGGACACCGTGAAGCAGGCCGAGACCTTCGCCGCCGTGCGCGAGGAGTGGTCGATCCCGCGGATCGAGAACCTGCGGCTTCGCGACTTCCCGACGCTGCGCCACGTCGTCGGCTTCGTGCGAGATCGGCGCCCCGATCTCGGCTCGGCGCCAGCGCCCGTCGCCGGGGCCGTGACCGCCACGGCGACGGCGGCCGCCCCGTCCACCGGCGCTGCGCCGGCAGGGCCGGGTGCCGCGCAGGCCCGGCCGCTCGCCGGCGCGGACGAGGTCCCGCGGCGCGTGGCAACGCCCGTCCTGCGCCCGCCGCTCGAGCTGTGCAAGCCGACCGGCGTCCGGCTCGGCGCGGGGGTGCGCGTCGTCGTCGCCCGCGGCGCGGGGGAGGGGATCCTCGCCCGGAGGCTCGCGGAGCTCGGCGCCACCGCGCTGGAGCTCGACGCGCGCCAGCCGGCCGGGGCGATCGAGTCGGCGGTGCGCGGCTGGCTCGCCGACGGGCCGATCCAGGGCATCTTCTGGCTCGCGCCGGTGGATCCCGAGGCCCGCCTCGACGGGATGTCGAACGACGACTTCCGCGAGCGAACCCGCGTCGTCGTCAAGAACCTCGCGTCCACGATGCGCGTCCTGTACGGGAGCGTCGCGGCCAGCGGCACCTTTCTCGTCGCCGCGACGCGCCTGGGAGGGCTCTTCGGGCTCGGTGACGAGGGCACCGTCGCGCCGCTGGGCGGCGCGGTGCAGGGGTTCGTCAAGGCCTACAAGCGCGAGCGCCGCGACGCCCTGGTGAAGGTCGTGGACTTCTCCGCCGACGCGGGAGAGGGCGAGATCGCCGACGCGCTCGTCGCCGAGGCGCTCGCCGATCCGGGCACCGTCGAGGTCGGGCGGCGCGCCGGGACGCGCTGGTCGATCGGCCTGGACACCAGGCCGGCCGAGCCGTCGCCGTCGATCCGCCTCGGCCGCGACAGCGTCTTCGTCGTCACCGGCGCGGCCGGAGGCATCACCAGCGCGATCGTCGCCGACCTGGCCGCCGCGAGCGGTGGGACGTTCCACCTGCTGGATCTGATCGCTCCGCCGGCGGCCGACGACCCGCACGTCGTCCTCTTCCGCGCGGGGCGCGAGCGGTTGAAGGAGGCGCTCATCGCCGAGGCGAAGGGGCGCGGCGAGAAGCCGACGCCGGCCGCCCTCGACCGGCAGCTCCTGGTCGTCGAGCGCCAGGAGGCGGCGCTGCGCGCGCTCGCGAGCGTGCAGGCCGCGGGTGGCACGGCGCAATGGCACGCCGTGGACCTGCTCGACGCAGCGTCGGTCCGCGCGGCCGTGGACGCGATCCGCGCGGCGAGCGGGCGCATCGACGTGCTGGTGCACGCCGGCGGGATCGAGATCAGCCGCGCCCTGCCGGACAAGCCGGACGACGAATGGGCGCGGGTGTTCGACGTCAAGGCGGAGGGCTTCTTCTCGCTGCTCCGTGCGGCGCAGGACCTGCCGCTGGGGGCCACGGTGGTCTTCAGCTCGATCGCCGGCCGGTTCGGGAACGCCGGCCAGACCGACTACAGCGCGGCCAATGCCCTGCTCTGCGCGATGTCGCGCTGGCTGCGGCGCGCCCGTCCGGAGACGCGCGCGATCGCCATCGACTGGACGGCGTGGGGCGGGATCGGCATGGCCACCCGCGGCTCGATCCCGAAGATCATGGAGGCGGCCGGGATCGACATGCTCGCGCCGGAGGTGGGGATCCCGACCGTCCGGCGGGAGCTGCTCGCCGGCGTTGCGGACGAGATCGTCGTGGGCGGCCGGCTCGGCGTCCTCGTCGAGGACTGGGACGCGGCGGGCGGTCTCGACCTCGAGAAGACGATGGCCAACCGGCATGCCTTCACGATGGTCGGCGAGGTGACGGGGGCGCCGCTGAACGAAGGGCTCGCCGTCGAGACCTGCCTCGATCCCGGCGAGGAGCCCTTCTTGCTCGATCACCAGATCCAGGGCGTGCCGGTGCTGCCCGGCGTGATGGGGATCGAGGCCTTCGCGCAGGCGGCGAGCGTCCTCTGCCCGGATCGGATCGTCACGGGCCTGCACGACGTCGAGTTCCTGCTGCCGTTCAAGTTCCACCGCATGAACCCGGCCACGCTGTACCTCGCCGCCGCGGGCCGGCCGGGCACGGGCGACACGCTGCGGGTGGACGTCCGTCTCTCGTCGAGGCTGCAGCCCAACCCGGGGATGCCGGTCCAGGAGCGGTTGCACTTCCGCGGCAGCGTGGTGGCCGAGCGCGCCGCGCTGGCGGGCAAGACCGTGGCGTTCCACCCGCCTGCCGACGTGACCGTGGACGACCGCGCCATCTACCGCGTCTACTTCCACGGGCCGGCGTACCGGGTGCTCGAGGGGGTGCGGCTCGACGACGGCCACGCCATCGGCGTCATGCGGCGCGGCCTGCCGCCGAACGCCAGGGAAGCCGGCGCCGCCGAGCTCGTCGCGCCGCGTCTCGTCGAGCTCTGCTTCCAGACCGCCGGGATCATCGACATCGCCGAGCGGAACGTCCTCGGGCTGCCGGCCAGGCTCGGGTCGCTGCGGGTCCGCCGGGCGGCGCCGCCCGGGGACAGCCGGATCTTCGCGGAGGTCTGGCGGCGAGACGAGGGCGACGGCTTCGACGCGCACGTCGTGGACGCCGACGGCAACGTCTACGTCGAGCTGTCGGACTACCGTACGGTGGCGCTGCCCGAGCCGAAGACGCTGGGCGACCTGCGCGGGCCGGTCAAGGAAGGAGCTCCGGCATAATCCACTGGGCGCTGCACGCGGGCCGCAGCCCGGGCACGCTGGCGGGCGGCCGCGGCGAGGCGGCGCTGACCGTCGCCGAGCGCGCGCGGCTCGCGGGGTTTCGCGTGCCCAGGCGCCGTGCCGACTGGCTCATCGGCCGGATCACGGCGAAGTCGGTGGTCGCCGAGACCCTGGAGGAGGCCGTCCCGGGCGGCTGGCCTCTCCGCGCCATCGAGATCCCGAGCCAGCCGAACGGGATGCCCTACGCGCGGCTCGCCCCCGAGGCCGGCCCGGTCGAGCGGTTCGCGCCGGGGGAGCGGTTGCCGATCAGCGTCTCGATCAGCCACGCCGAGGAGCACGCGCTGTGCGCCGCGACCCTCTCCGGACCGGGGGAGGACGGCTCGCGCCGCACCCTCGGCGTCGACCTCGGCCTGGTCGAGCCGCGGTCGGGCGGGTTCGTCGCCACCTTCTTCACCCCGGAGGAGCAGCGCTTCGTCCGCGACGCGCCGGCGGGGCAGCGCGAGCTGCGCGCGAACCTGGTCTGGTGCGCCAAGGAGGCCGCGCTGAAGGCCCTGGGCCTCGGCCTGACCGTGGACACGCTGGACCTCTGCTGCCTGCCGGTGCCCGGCCGCGCCGATCCGGCCGAGTGGCCGCTCGCCCCGGCCGACGACGGCTGGCGCCCGTTCGCCGTCAGGTGCAGCCCGGCCCTGGTGCCCGGCGGCGGGGAGATCCGCGGCATCTGGCGCTCGTTTCCGCGGTTCGTCGGCGCGCTCGCGGTGCACGCGGCGCCCTCCCGCCTCGAAGGAGATGATGGTCCCTCACGGCCGGGAGGCGGGGGCCGCGGGCTCCGGCTCCGCGCGCTCGCGATCGGGTCCGTCGCCGGAGGGCGCCCCCCGCTTCGCCAGCGCCTCCGCGGCTGCCGCGTCGAGCGATCTCAGGTGGAGGTCGCGCTGCGGGACCGGGATCTCGATGCCCGCGCGGCCGAGGCTGGCGTGGACCTCGATCATCACGTCGCTGGCGAGCTGCTGCCAGCGGTCGAAGTCCGCGGTCCAGAAGCGGAGCGCGAACTCCATCGCGCTCTCGCCGAACCGGAGGAGGAGGGCGACGGGCTCCGGCGACTCCAGCACCCCGGCGCGCCCGCGGACCGTGGCGAGGAGCAGGTCGATGACCTGCCGGGGCGGTGATCCGTAGGCCGCGCCCACGGCCACCTCGACGCGGCGCCGGCGGTCGGAGAGCGTCCAGTTGGTGACCTCGGTCGAGATCAGCGTGGCGTTGGGCACGATCACCTCGGCCCCGGCGAAGGTCCGGACCGTCGAGGAGCGCACCCCGATCCGCATCACCTCGCCGGAGACGGCGCCCACCTCCACGATGTCGCGCACCTGGACCGGGCGCTCGTAGAGGAGGATCAGGCCAGACACGATGTTGTTGACCACGTTCTGGAGGCCGAAGCCGACGCCCAGGCCCAGCGCGCCCAGCAGGAAGGAGAAGCGGCTCATCTCGATGCCGGACGCCAGCACCGCCCAGGAGAAGCCCAGGACCACCAGGACGTACTGCACCGTCGCGGTGATGGCCGCCGGCACGCCGCGGGGGAGCTCGATCTCGGTGAAGACGCCCTCGTCGAGGACGAAGCGGATCGCCCGCGCCAGCAGCAGGGCGAGGGCCAGCGTGGCGACGAAGGCCGTCACGTTGCCGAGCGAGACGTCCAGCCCTCCCACCTGGAGCCGGAGCCCGAACACGGCGTTCAACCCGGCGCGCAAGGCGGAGGCGACGCCGAACGCGATCGCGGTCCGCCACGCCCAGATCGTCACGCAGGCGATCCGCAGCAGGGCGACGGTGCGCCGCTGGAGCAGGGCGTGGTGCCTGGCCACCAGCGGGCGGCGCTGCACGGCGGGGAGGTGGAGCAGCGCCGCGATCGCGCCCTCGAGCACCACCTCGATCCCGACCAGCACCGCGGCCACGATGGCGCTGGTGAGCGTGGCGTTCGTGAGGAGCTCCGCCAGGGTGGAGTTCCCGACGACGTTGGAGACGACGGCGACCCCGAGGAGCACGAGCGCGGCGGTGGCGGCGCCCCTCGTCGCGAGGCCCCACGGCCCGCCGCCCAGGAATCGAGCCCAGCCCCCCGGCCGCAGGCCCTTCAGCACCGCGGCGAGCGTGCCCGCGCTGACGAGGAGCACCGCGAGGCGGGCGAGCAGCGTGCGCGGCGGCGCGATGGCGGCCAGCTTGTCCAGCGCGAACAGCGCGGCCAGCGCGTAGAGCGGGCGCCGGAACAGGGCCGGGACCAGGCCGGGGAGGACGCGGAGGAGGGGCGCCAGGAACCCCAGGAACAGCAGGTCCCTCACGTTGGGAGGGAGCGGCGGGTAGAGGCCGCCGGCCAGCGGCAGCGAGACGAGCAGCGCCGCCGACCAGGGACGGGCGAGCATGCGGGAGGTGCCCGGAAGCGCCGCGCCTCGAGCCTCGAGCGCCGCGACCGGGCGGCGCAGCGCGATGAGCCCCAGCCCGAGGGCCAGGACGATCCCCAGGTGGATCCAGAGCCGAACCTGCTCCTCGGCGACGAACGTCGCGACGTCGTGCGCGCTCTCCCGCAATGCCTGCCGGACCTGCCCTCCGAGCGAACCGCCCCGATCCGCCAGCGTCAACGCCCGCCAGAGCGGCGCGCTCTCCACCTCGAAGAGCTGCCGCTCGAGGGCGGCCTCGGCCTGGGCGACCGACGTCGCGTCGCGGGACAGCTCGGCGCGAAGATCGCTCACTCGCCCCTGCAGCGCGAGGACCCCGTCCCGCTGCTGCCGCAGGTCCGCCTCCTCGACGCGCAGGCTCTCCAGGGCCTGGGCGATGCGCCGGAGCACCGCCTCGGGCGCCTTCTCCCGGCGAGCGGCGTCCGCCGTGAGCTGCCACGAGACGAGCCGGTCCTGGATCTCCCGGGTGGCGCCCGCCAGGAGGTCGGACCGCTTCTCGAGGGAGGCCTGCCCGCTGGCCAGGTGGAGGTCGGCGCGCGCCAGCGCTTGCCGCAGCCGGTCGAGCTCGCGAGCCGACGCGTCCTGGAGGCGCTGCGGCTCCAGGTCCGGCCGGAGGCTCTCGATGGCCGAGGTCACCGACGCCAGCCGCTCCTCGACCTGCTCGATCCCGGGATCGACCTTGGCGGCGGCCTGCGCCCTCCGCAAGGGCGCGTCGAGCTCCTCGGCGGCGTGGAAGACCTGCTCGATGGGGATGGGGCCCGGCGAGGGGAGGGGGGCCGCCTCGGCGCCGGTCCTTGCCGGTGCGGCGCGCTCGCCCGTCACCGCGGACGTCGGCGCGGCAGCGGCGCTCCCGAAGGTCGAGAGCGCTGCCGCCGCGAGTGCGCCGAGGCACGATGTACGCGTCGCCATGCGATCCCTCGCGCGCGGACTGGCCCGTTCCACGACCGCTACTGCGCTGGGACGGTGATGTCGCCGGGCTTCGGCTGCATCAGCCACGCCTTGATCTCCGGCGCGTCGGGCGGGTTGTCGGTCAGTGAGAGGTACATGGTGTAGTACCTGACCGCCTTGTCGCGGTCGCCGCGACGGCGCCAGACGTCGCCCATCACCCGGTTCGCGAGGGGCGAGTTCCCCGTGCTCAGCGATTGCTCGGCGTAGTCGGCGGCGTCGTCGGCGCGTCCGGCTCGCCAGAGCGCCGAGGACGCGAGGGCCATGCTGGCCGCGTCCGCGGGATCGACCTTCTTGCCGAAGCCGGCCGGCCGGAGCGCCAGGAAGAACTGGCGGTTCGCGACCCGCCCCGCCTCCACCACCTTCTCCTCGGGCTCGAACCCCTCCGCCGAGACCCGGATCCGGAAGGTCCGCTTCGGGTCGGCGACCTCGAGCGCCACGAAGCCGCGCCCCTTCGCCTCCCCGTCCACCTCCACGGCCGCCGAGCGCGGCAGGAACTCCGCGGTCACCTCCGGCCGCTTGGAGGACTCCCAGGACTGCTTGGCGGGGGCCGCCAGTGCGGCCAACGCGGCGACGACGGCAGCGGCGCTCGTGAGTGGCATGGAGACCGACGGTACGCGCGCCGTGAACGGCTGACAAGATCGTGGCAGCGGGCCCGCCGCGCACCGCGGGCCCGGCCCGATCGGGTCCGGGCCCGGCCCGGAGGAGCAGGAGTCCGGGCGCGCCGGCCGGGCGGGCGGTAGCTGTATCCGCCATGACCTCGCCCGCCATCCGCGTCGCCGCGATCCAGGACCGCATCCCCGACAACCACTGCTTCGGCTGCGGCCCGCTCAACGGGCAGGGGCTCGGCATCAAGAGCTACCCGAACGGCGAGGAGACCGTCTGCACCTTCCAGCCCTCCCCGCACCACATGGCGGGGCCGACCCACGTCCTCAACGGCGGCATCATCGCGACCGTGGTGGACTGTCACTGCGTCTGCACCGCCATCGCCGACGCGTACCGGGCCGCGGGCCGCGAGATCGGGACCGAGCCGCACATCTGGTGCGTGACGGCTTCGCTGAAGGTGGACTACCTCGCGCCGACGCCCATCGCCGCGCCCGTCGAGCTGCGGGCGCGCGTGCGCGAGGCGAAGGGGCGCAAGCGGGTCGTGGAGTGCGTGCTGAGCTCGGAGGGCCGGGCGCGTGCGCGGGCCGAGGTCGTCGCGGTCGAGGTCCCGCCCACGTGGTAGGGAGGGACGAAGGTCCGATTCACGCGCCGCCCCGCTGCCAGCATGATGCGCGTCGGCCAGGCGCCCTGGCGAAGGAGCCGTCGCGGGGACAGCCGGTGAATAGGAGGAGGTCATGCGGAGGATCATCGCGGGTTCGATCGTGGTGGGGACGGTGCTGTTCGCCGCCGTGGCGGCCCGGGCCGAGGAGAGCCTCGCCGACGCCGTGAAGAAGGCCTGCAACAAGGAGCTCACCTCGTTCTGCAAGGGCGTGCCGGAGGGGCAGGGGCGCATCCTCGCCTGCCTGTACGCGTTCGAGGACAAGGTCTCCGACAAGTGCATCGAGGCGGTGTACGACGCGGCGGTCCAGCTCGAGCAGGCGGTCGCGGCGCTGAAGTTCGCGGCCGGCCAGTGCCAGGGCGACCTCCAGAAGTTCTGCGCCGACGTGAAGCCCGGACAGGGGCGGGGGCTCGCCTGCCTCGACAAGCACGACAAGGACGTCAGCGCGCAGTGCAAGGACGCGCTGAAGCAGACCGGCCTCAAGAAGAAGTGACCGAGCCCGGCCGGGGGCCTTCACGGTCCCCGCCGCCGGGGCCGCGGCTCCGGATGGCCGCCCGGAAAGTGAGGAAGCCATGCGGTGGTATGGCTACGTCGCCTACTTCTTCGGCGGTGCCTTCCTCGTCAACGCGATCCCCCACTTCGTCAACGGCGTCTCCGGGCGGCCCTTCCAGAGCCCGTTCGCCTCACCGCCCGGCGAGGGGCTGTCCTCGGCGCTCGTCAACGTGGGGTGGGGTGCCTTCAACGCCGTCGCCGGCTACCTGCTCGTTTGCCGGGTCGGCCGGTTCGAGCCGAGGCGGACCAGCCACGTGCTCCCGGTCGGCCTCGGCGGGCTGCTCATGGCGCTGATGCTGGCCCGCGCGTTCGGACGCTTCTACGGCGGCCTGTAGCCGCCGCCGCGAACCCCACCAGCAGCGGGTGCGGCTCCGCCGCGGTCGATCGCGCCTGGGGAATGAAGAGCGTGACCACGTAGAATGGGTGCCGGGGCAGCTCCACGATCCGGGCCTCTCCCGCGTCGCCGACGCCGCTGACGGAGAGCCCGCCCTCCTGGAGCCGGCTCACCCACTCCGGGTTGACGCCGTAGCTGCAGTAGAAGTCCTCGTCTGCGGTCGCGACGCCGTAGAGCGTCCCGGCGCGCGTTCCCGGCCGGATCGTCACGCGGTGCCGCTGGCCCGCGAGCGAGCAGGCCAGCGCGGTGACCACGAGCTGGTCGGCCTTCGGGCTGGTCTCCTGGTGATCGGCGTCCCGGACCCCGAGAACGTTGCGCGCGAACTCGACGATCGCGTGCTGGAATCCGCCTCAGGTGCCGACGAGAGGCACGCCGCGCTCGCGCGCGTACCGGATCGCGGCGAGCGCGCCGTCCATGCTGCGGTAGGGGCTCGCCGGCGCGATCCAGACGCCCTGGAAGCGCGCCAGGCGCGATGCGGCGTCGCCGCCGATCGCATCCGTGGCGATCCACTCGAAGGCGAGGCCGACATGCTCGAGCGACGCGTTGGTGAACGCGTGCGTGGGGTTCCTCGGGTCGAAGTCGCCGACCACCGCGATTCGGGCGCTCATGGGCGGCTCTTAGCGCGGCCGCGTCGGCCGCGCAGTCCCGTGACGTGCTACCGTTCGCGAAGCCTTGCGCCACGAGATGCCCATTTTCCGCCCGCCCAGCGAGGCCGGGTCGCTCATCCTCCAGGCGACCGTCGGCTGCTCCTGGAACCACTGCACCTACTGCGCGATGTACCAGGAGAAGTCGTTCCGGGTCCGGCCGCTGGAGGAGCTGATCGCGGAGGTCGGGCTCGCCCGGCGCGAGTGCGGGGCGGAGGTGAGGCGCATCTTCGTCGCCGACGGCGACGCGCTCGCGATGGAGCTCGGCCACTGGGAGCCGCTCCTGCTCGCGTGCCGCGAGGCCTTCCCGCGGCTGCGGCGCGTCAGCGCCTACGCCACGGCCCTGAACGTCGCCGCGAAGAGCGACGCCGAGCTGCGCCGGCTGCGCGCGCTGGGCCTCTCGCTCCTCTACGTCGGGCCGGAGACGGGGGACGACGTCACCTTCCAGCGGATCGCCAAGGGGGCCGGGTTCGCCGAGCACGGCGCCGCGGCGAGGCGGGCGCACGCGGCGGGGATGAAGCTCTCCGCCATCTTCCTGCTCGGCGCCGGCGGGGTCGAGCGCTCCCGCGAGCACGCGGAGGGCTCGGCGCGGCTCGTCACCGAGATGGACCCCGAATTCCTCTCGGTCCTGACGCTGACGGTGGTCCCCGGCACGCCCATCGCGACGCTCGCCGCGCGAGGAGGGTTCGAGCTGCCTTCGATCGAGCGGATGCTGGAGGAGCTGCGGACAATCGTGGCCGCCTCCCGCCCGACGGGCGCGATCTTCCGGACCAACCACGCGTCCAATTACCTGCCGCTCGAGGGACGCCTGCCGAGGGACCGCGACCGGATCGTCGCAACCGTGGACCGCGCCCTCGCCGGCGCCGTCTCGCTGCGGCCGGAGTGGGCGAGGGGGCTCTGACGCGACGCACGGACGCGCCGCTCACCCCCTCGACGCACGAAACGGACCGAGCTGGGGGACCAAGCAAGCTTGCCATCCCGGCTCTTGCCGCCTAGAGAGGCACGCCATGACCATTCGCGTCGTCCGCCTCGGGACGCCCCGCCTCGCCGGCGAGGGCCTCCGGATCGGCACGGTGCGCCGCCCGCCGCGCGGCGTGCCGTCGGCGCGCTTCGCCTCGGACGACTGGTACGACGTCTGGTTCCCGAACCTCGCGCCGAGCGTGGAGACGATGAAGCTCGGCCAGGCAGCGAGGACGGACCGGGAGGTGGCGCGCTTCATGAAGCGGTTCCGGTCCGAGATGGCCGACCCCGCCGCGAGCCGCACGCTCGACCTGCTCGCCGCCCTCTCGCACGGCACGAGCTTCTCGGTGGGGTGCTACTGCGAGGACGAGGCGCGCTGTCACCGGTCGGTGCTGCGCGCGCTGCTCGCCGCGCGGGGCGCGAGCGTGGGGTGAGCGGGGTAGCCTCTCCCACCCCGATGGCGCCCCGCCCGACCCTCACCGCCGCCCAGGCCCGGGCGCTCCACCTCGCAGCCCAGGGGCTGCTCACGCCGCCGGCCCGGGTGGCCCGCCGCGAGGACGTGCTGGCCGCCGTGCGCCGCATGGCGCTCCTGCAGCTCGACACCATCCACGTGGTGGCCCGCAGCCACCACCTGGTGCTGCACGCCCGGCTGGGGGATTACCGGCCCGAGTGGCTCGACGAGCTGCTGGCGGGGCCGGCGCTCTTCGAGACCTGGGCCCACGAGGCCTGCCTCGCGCCGGTGGAGGACCACGGGCTGCACCGGATGCTGCTCACGACGAGCCACCACCAATGGTTCCTCCGGCGGGCCCGCAAGCTCCAGGCCGAGGAGGGGGAGGGGATGGCCGCCCTGCTCGAGGAGGTCCGCCGGCGCGGGCCGGTCAAGGCGTCGGACTTCACGAGCGAGCGGCCGCGCCGCACCGGCTGGTGGGGCTGGAAGAAGGAGAAGGCCTGGCTGGAGGCCTGGCTGGCGCTCGGCGAGCTGATGGTGGCGCGGCGCGAGAAGTTCCAGCGGGTCTACGACCTGGCAGAGCGGGTGCTGCCGGCCGCGGCGCGCCGGGCGCCGCCGGACGAGGCCGGGGCGCGGCTGGCGGCGATCGAGAAGTCGGTGCGCGCGCTCGGCGTGACGCAGGCCCGGTGGATCCACGACTACTTCCGCACCCGGCCCAGGCTCACGCCCGAGGACCTGCGCCCGCTGGTCGAGGCGGGGCGGCTGCGGGAGGTCCGCGTGCGGGGCTGGGCGACGCCCGGCTTCGTCCACCGCGACCACGCACCGCTCCTGCGCCGCGCCGCCGCCGGGAAGCTCGAGGCCACGCACACCGCGCTCCTCTCGCCCTTCGACCCGGTGGTCTGGGACCGGGAGCGGGCGCTCGCCATGTTCGGCTTCGACTACCGGCTGGAGTGCTACCTGCCGGCCCGCAAGCGGCGCCACGGCTACTTCGTGCTGCCCATCCTGCGGCGCGGGGCGCTGGTGGGGCGGCTCGACGCCAAGGCCCACCGGGCCCGCGGGGTCTTCGAGGTGAAGGCGCTGCACCTCGAGCCCGGGGTGGCGGCCGGGCCGGCGCTGCTCGACGACCTGGCCGCGGCGCTCACCGCCAGCGCCCGCTGGCACGCCACGCCCGAGGTCCGCCTGGGGCGGCGGGTGGCGCCGCCGCTCAAGGCGGCGCTCGGGCCGAGGCTCACTTGTCGCGATAGGTGATGCGGCCGCGGGTCAGGTCGTAGGGCGACAGCTCCACCTTCACGCGGTCGCCCGTGATGATGCGGATGTGGAACCTCTTCATCTTCCCGGACGGATACGCCAGGACGACGGGCCCCTGATCGATCTTCACGCGGTACATCCCTCCGCTCGACTCCTCCACCCGCCCCTGCACCTCGATGCCGGCTTCCTTCTCGCTCATCTGTCTCCAGTCGACGACGCCTTCGTGAAGAGAGCCCGCCTCGCGGTGGGCTCTCGGTGAGTGGAGGCGCCGGGAATCGAATCCAGGTCCTTGGCGCTCCGCGGGCTCCCGTATAGCTCATTTCGGGGCGTCGCGCCCAGCCGGCTGACAAGGGGCGCGGGTCCTCCGGCTCCGCGGATGAGGCGCCCATCAGGGCCGCCCCCGCAGTCCCGCTGGCCGATAGCGTTGGGGCGCACGATGCCCTCGACGCCCACCGGCCCGCCCGCAACGAGCGGGACTCCGTCCACCTCGCCGGCGGCCCGGCCAAGGCGCCGCCACTGGCGCCGCTGGCTCATCGGCGCTGCCCTGCTCGTCGTCTCCTACGCACTCCTCGGCTTCCTCCTCGCGCCACGCCTGCTGCGCGATGCCCTGCAGGCCAGGGGCTCTGCGGCGCTCCACCGCGCCGTCTCGGTGGCGGCCGTGAAGGTCAACCCCTTCACCCTGACCGTCACGGTCATGGGTGTCGAGGTGATGGACCGCGACGCGACGCGCCTGGCCGGCTGGGAGTCGCTCTACGTCCGGCTGGCGCCCTGGAAGGTGCTCCGCGGCGACCTCGGCGTGGCCGAGATCCGGCTCATCCGTCCCTTCGGCCGGCTGGCGCTCGGCGTCGCCGGCCGCCTCAACGTGCAGGACCTGCTCGAGGGCGACGGGGCGCCGGCGGAGTCCGCGAGGGCGGAGGCCCCCCGCTCCACCCTCGGCGTGGCGCTCGACCGGCTCGAGATCGAGCAGGCTCGGCTCGTCTTCGACGACGCCACCCGCTCGCCGTCCTTCGAGACCACGGTCGGTCCGCTCACCATCCGGCTCTCCGACTTCCGCACCCGCGGCGGCGCCGACAGCCCCTACGCCTTCACCGGCACCACCGAGGCGGGCGAGACCTTCTCCTGGTCGGGCACGGTCCTCTCCCAGCCCCTGCGCTCCAGCGGCACGATCTCGTTCGTCGGCGTGACGCTGCCCAAGTACGACCCCTATTCGAAGGAGGAGGCTCCCGCGCTCATCGTCGAGTCCGGCACGGTATCGCTCGACTCCCGGTACCAGTTCGAGTGGGGCGCCACCGCGCGGCGCCTCTTGCTCTCGGGCCTGAAGGTGGCGGTGGAGGATCTGGCGCTTGCCAGGCGGCGCGACCGCTCGCTGGCGCTCCGCGTGCCACGGATCGAGCTCGCGGGGGGCGAGGTCGATCTGCTCGGTCAGGTGGCCGCGGTGGCCGAGGTGAAGGTGGTGGGGGCGCTCCTCCGGCCCCGGCGCGACGCGGACGGGAAGATGGCGCTGCTGGAGATGCTGGAGCGGCCGCCGGCCAGGGTGCCCCCGACGCCGCCCCCGACCGGGCCCCAGACCCCGACCCGGACCAAACAGGCCGCGGCGCCGGCCTGGAAGTGGTCCGTCCAGACGGTGGCGGTCGAGGGGATGGTGGTGGAAGCGGAGGACCAGGTGCCGCCGCGGCCCGTCCGGCTGTCGCTTCCCGAGGTGAACGTGCGGTTGACCGGGCTCGCCGGCCGGCCCGACGTGGCCTGCCCGCTCACCGTCTCGGTCCGCTGGGGCGAGAAGGGCACGGCGTCGGCCACCGGCACCGTCTGGCCCCTCGCAGCGCGGGCCGACCTCACCATCAAGGCGGAGGCGCTCGATCTCGCGCCGCTCGGCCCCTACCTGGACGACGTCGCGCCGCTGCGGCTCGCGGCGGCGCAGCTCGGGCTGGCGGCGCGAGCCACCTTCGACGCCGGAGGGGCGACGCCGGCCTGGACCTTCGCGGGCGAGGTGCGGCTCGACGGCCTCTCGCTGCGCCACCCGGTGCGCGGCGAGGAGCTGGTGCGCTGGCGCTCGCTCGTGCTCGACGGCGTGGACGCCGCCTCGACCGGCGCACGCGCCACCGTGAAGACGGTGCGGCTCGCCGAGCCCAGCCTGCGGGCCATCGTGTTCGAGGACGGGACGACGTCGATGGCCAGGCCCGCGCCCCCCACGACCTCGACCCCCACCCCGACCGCGGCGAAGGACACGCCCGCCTCCGGGCCCACCTGGCGCACGGCCATCGGCCTGTTCCACCTGGCGCGCGGGCGGGCCAGCTTCGTGGACCGCTCCGTGACGCCGCCGGCGCTCCTCTCGCTCACCGACATCGAGGCCCGCATTGCCAACCTCTCGTCCGATCCGCGGGTCCGCTCCACCGTGGAGGTGCGGGCGAAGGTGGACGGGGCGGCCCCTCTGACGGTGACCGGGACGCTCAACCCGCTCCAGGCGCTGGCCTACACCGACCTCGCCATCGCGGCGAAGGGGGTCGACCTCACGCCGCTCGAGCCGTACGTGAGGAAGCACCTCGGTTACGAGCTGCGAAAGGGGAAGCTCGACCTCGACCTCGCGTACAAGGTGCAGGAGCGCACCATCCTCGCCGGCAACGTCATCCGGGTGGACCAGTTCACGCTCGGCGAGGCGACCCCCAGCCCGGATGCCACCTCCATCCCCGTCCGGCTGGCGCTCGCGCTCCTGAAGGACCGGGACGGCGTCATCCTCCTCGACGTGCCGGTGGAGGGGCGGACCGACGACCCGGAGTTCCGGCTCGGGCGCGTCATCTGGCGCGCCGTGCTCAACATCCTCGTCAAGGTTGCGACCTCGCCCTTCAACGCGCTGGCCGCGCTGGTGGGCGGAAGCAAGGAGGACCTCTCGCTCGTCGAGTTCACGCCGGGTGGCGCGGAGCTGGACGACGCCGCGCACCGGCGCATCGACCTCCTGGCGAAGGCGCTGGCCCAGCGCCCCGGGCTGGGGCTCGAGCTGGAGGGGACCGCGGACCCGGCCGCCGACGTGGCCGCGCTTCGGCGCACCGGGCTGGATCGCCGGCTCCGCGAGGCCAAGGCGGCTGCGCAGCGTCCCCCGGCCTCCCCGGACGCCGTGGTCCTCTCCCCCGACGAGCGCCCCCGCCTGGTGGAGGCCCTCTTCCGCACGGCCCACCCCGCCTCGAAGGCCGCGCCCGGTCAGCCCGCCGCCGGGCACCCCGCCGAGCCGCCGCCCTCCGCCGCAGCCATGGAGGAGCAGCTGCTCGCCGCTCAGCCGGTCGATCCCGAGGCGCTGGTGGCGCTCGCCGCCGCCCGGACCGCGGCGGCCCGGGCGGCCCTGCTCTCGGCCGGCGTCGAACAGGCCAGGATCTTCACGGTGGAGGGCAGCCAGCGAGCCGCCGCCGAGAAGGGGGCGCGCGCGTACTTCACGGTGAAGTGAGCAACCAGTCGTGGGCGCAGCGCCGGGGTCCGCGCTGCGGTGGCCTCTCGGGCGTACCCAACGGGCGGCCCCAAGTGCGGCTCGCGAGGGACACGAGGGACCCGAAGATACGCACGCGGCCATGCACGGCGCGCAGCCGCCAGAAGGGATCCCATGCCCTTGACCAAGAAACTCGCGGCGGAGTTCGTTGGCACCTTCTGGCTGGTTCTCGGCGGCTGCGGCAGCGCCGTGCTCGCCGCCAAGTTTCCGACCTATGGAATAGGGCTGCTCGGCATCTCGCTGGCGTTCGGATTGAGCGTGCTCACGATGGCGTACGCCATCGGCCACATCTCCGGCTGTCATCTCAATCCGGCCGTGACGGTCGGTCTGACCGTCGCGCGCCGGTTCCCTGCCGCGAACCTCGTTCCCTACGTCGTCGCGCAGGTGCTCGGAGCGATCGTCGCAGCGGGCGTGATCTACCTCATCGCCTCCGGTCAGCCTGGATTCAGCGTTGCGGCCGGGTTCGGCGCGAACGGCGTCGCAGAACATTCGCCCGGTGGATTCTCCATGTCGGCGGGCCTCCTCGCCGAGGTGGTCATGACCTTCGCGTTCCTGTTCGTCATCCTGGGCGCAACCGACGACCGGGCCCCAGCCGGATTCGCCCCAGTCGCCATCGGGCTCTGCCTCACCCTCATCCACCTCGTCACCATCCCGGTCACGGGCACATCGGTGAACCCCGCGCGGTCCACCGGACCCGCGGTGTTCGTCGGCGGCTGGGCGCTCGCCCAGCTCTGGATCTTCTGGGTCGCGCCCCTCGTCGGGGCGGTAGCCGCGGGGATCGTCTACCCGCAGGTGTCCGGGGAGGCGGAGCGTCATCCGGAGGTCGATGCCGCGCCGGGCCCGAAGCGGAGCTCGTGAGGCCGCGCCGCCGGGGCCGACCGCCTTCTCGACGTGGCGGGCGAGCCTCCTGCCGTCCACGAGGATGACCGTCATGTCCACCTGCTCCGGCCTCACGGCCGGGTCGACGGTGGGGACGACGCGGCCGCGCAGCGCCACGACGGCCGGATCGCGCACCGCGCGGTCGCTGAACTGCCGCTCGCCGGCGGCGCCCTCGACCAGCGCGACGGCGACGGCGTGGTACACGCTGAACTTCCCCTCCAGCCCCGTCTGCGGCGTCTTCTTCCCGGTCAGCTCCAGGACGAGCGGGTTCACGCGCAGCTCGACGCGATCGATCCGGGCGGGCGCGAGCCCGTGCTCGCTCCGGAGCTGGATGGCCGCCGGTCGGCTCCCCCGCGGCACGCGGCATGCCGGGCACGGCGCCTGCCGCAGCGGAGGCGGCTGCGAGCTGCATGAGCGAGCGACGGCTGACGTGGGGCACGCTTCCTCCCGGGGTTCCGCGGATCGTTGCGGGGCCGCCGGCGAAGATCAACGCCCCGGGGGCGGCGCGCAGCCAACGGCGCATCTCGACGCGAACGAGTCCCGCACCAACCGTTCGCTCGCGCGGCGGGTCTCGGCCAGCACGCCCGGGCCGTAGCTGCCCGATGCCGACGCGCTCGCGAGCAGGAGGCCACCCGCGACCTTCCTCAGCTCGAAGCGCGCGGTCCAGCTCTCGCCGGCCGTGCGCACGCGCGCCGAGACGACGAGGCCCGCGTCGAGGAGGTGCGCGGTGTCGAGATCGCATGCCTGGGCGGTCGGGCACCGCGGCGGCCGCCGCATCCTCCTCACCCGCCGCAAGGTCTCGTCGCGATCCAGCACGGTCACCCGGGCAGGATCCGCCCCGGCCAGCACCGCGCGCACCTCGTCCGCCATCCGCTCCAGCATGCTGCAGCGGCCCGCCAGCGACGCGTCGCCCTTTCCGAACGCGAGCGCGACGCAGTCCTCGGACCAGGGCGCGCGGGGCGTGAGGACGGCGAGCGCCTCGACCGGCGGGGACGCGGTCACCGTTCCGGTCGCCGCCCGTGCCGGCCATGCGGCACGGGGGACGCGGCACCTGCGCAACTTCTGGCGTGCATCTGGGTTGGATGCCTTGATGGCCACCATCACGGGAGATCGCATGCGCAAGCTCGCTTCGTTCGCGATGGTTCTCGGCATGCTCGGCTCTGCCGGCTGCGTCACCGCACGCCGGCCGCCCCAGATCGCGCCGGGGCGGCCCATCTTCGGGCCAGGCGCGCCCGAGGCCTACTGGATCTGGCACGACGGGGGCGGCTGGCACCTCCGCTCGACGACCGCGGGCATGCCGCACCGGTTCCACGGAACCATCCTGCCGCTGGGAGGCGAGATCACGGACGCGCGACCGATCAGGCCGGACCTGCCGGACCGCGTCCGCGTCGGCCCCGGCGGCATCACCTTCGACCTCGTCACCCAGGGCGGCGAGGACGGCTTCGACTGGCACGTGTCGTCGGGCTGCAACCGGTTCGAGATCTTCATCGACGGCGCGGCGCGTCCCGGACACGTTCGCCTCGGCGGACCGTCGAACAGCCCGCAGCACGTCCCCTTCGATCGCTGCCGTTGAGGCGCGGCCGCGCGCCGCCCCGTACGCAAGCGTTGCCGCCTCCGGGGTGGGGCCGGCGAGAGGGCGATCGTGGACCGCCTCGCCGGCGCGAATCCCGCCGGCTCCGGACCCGGGTGGTAGACTTCGTCCGTGCCCACGCGGCGGCAGTTCCTGCAGGCCTCGGCGCGGCTCGTGCCTGCGATCGCCGGCGGGGGCCTCTGCGCCGCGGCGCTGCGAGGGCTCGCGGCCGCCGACACGCTGCACGACGACCTGCTCGCCACCGCGCCGGTCGCGCGCTGGTGGACCTCGGTCGAGCGGGCCGGCGCCGACTGCGCGGCGTGCCACGAGCGCGACGGATCGGCGCAGGCCGGGAAGCACGAGCACGCGCGCGGGCTCGTCCGCTGCCTCCTCTGCGCGAACGGGTGCTCGATCGAGCCGGGCGGCCGCGGGGAGTGCCGTGTCCGGATGAACGTCGGCGGAGAGCTGCGGAGCCTCGTCTACGGCCGGCCGCTCGCGGTTCACCTCGACCCGATCGAGAAGAAGCCCTTCTACCACTTCCTTCCCGGGAGCGCGGCCTACTCGCTCGGCACCGCCGGGTGCCCGCTGCACTGCCGGTTCTGCCAGAACTGGCAGCTCTCGCAGGCGCGTCCGGAGGACCACGCCGCACCGTTCCTCGCGCCGCGGGCCGCCGTCGCCGCGGCGGCCGTGCGCCGCTCGCGGATCATCGCGTTCACCTACAACGAGCCGACCGTTCAGGCCGAGTTCATCGGCGACGTGGCGCGGGAGGCGAGCAAGGACGGCATCCGCTGCGTCATCGTGAGCTGCGGGTTCATGACGGAGGCGCCGCTCGCCGAGCTGTGCGACGGACTGGCGGCCGTGAAGATCGACCTGAAGGGCTTCAGCCCAGGGTTCTACCGGGACGTGTGCCGCGCCGAGCTGAAGCCGGTGCTCCGGAGCATCGCCCAGGTGGCCCGGCGCCGCGTGCACCTCGAGCTCGTGAACCTCGTGGTCCCGACGCTCAACGACTCGCCGTCGATGCTGGAGGGGCTCGCCGACTGGGTGGTGGGCGAGGTGGGGCCCGACGTGCCGGTCCACTTCACCCGCTTCCACCCCGACTACCAGCTCCAGAACCTTCCGCCGACGCCGGTCGCGGCCCTGGAGCGGGCGCGGGAGATCGCGATGCGGAAGGGGATCCGCTTCGCCTACGTGGGAAACGTCCCCGGCCACCCCGGGAACAACACCTACTGCCCGGGCTGCGGCCGGATCGTCATCGCGCGCAGCAACTTCTTCGTCACCGACCTGCAGCTCGACGCGGGGCGGTGCCGGTCCTGCCACCGGGCGATCCCGGGCGTCTGGAGCTGAGCGACAAGGGGGTGCGGCATGCGTCGCCTCTGGCTGTGGACGGCGCTCGTCCTCGCCGCCATCGCGCCGCCGAGCGCGCGTCCGGCCGAGCCCGGCGGCGAGCCGCCTGCAGCGGAGATCCGGGAGGCGGCGGTCGCAGGGCAGTTCTACCCGGCCTCGGCGCAGCGGCTGCGGGACGCCGTGGAGCGGTTCCTCCGGGACGCGGCGCCCCCCGCGCCGGCGAGGCCGGTCGCGATCGTCGTGCCGCACGCCGGCTACGCCTTCTCCGGCGAGATCGCGGCGGAGGGCTGGCGCTTCGCGTCCGGCCGCGCTCCCGACCTCGTCGTGCTCCTGGGGACCAACCACACCGTCGCCGGCTTCCGCGGCGTGGCGGCGTCGCCGGAGCGAGGCTTTCGCACGCCGCTCGGCGTCGCGGAGGTAGACCGGGAAGCCGCCGGGGCGCTCGCCCGCCTGGATCCCGACGTCGTGCTCGACGCGCGGCCCCACGCGCGCGAGCACTCGGTGGAGGTGCAGGTCCCTTTCGTGCAGGTCCTCTTCCCGCACGCGAAGATCCTTCCGCTCGTCGTCGGCGCGCCGGACCCGGAGCTGTGCGAGCGGCTGGGCCAGGCGCTCGGGAAGATGTTGCGGGGGCGGAACGCCCTGGTGGTGGCGAGCTCGGACCTCTCGCACTACCCGTCGGCGCGCGACGCGGCGGCCGTCGACCGGAGGGTGCTCGCCGCGGTCGCGTCGCTCGATCCGGTACGGTTCCGATCGGCGATCGCGGCGGAGATGTCGCGCGGGGTCGGCGCGCTCGCGACCTGCGCGTGCGGCGAGGCGCCCATCCTCGCCGCGATGGCCGCGGCCCGGGCGCTCGGCGCCTCGCGCGGCACGGTGATCCGGTACGGCAACTCCGGGGACGGGCCGCTCGGCGACGAGGAGCGGGTCGTCGGGTACGGCGCGGTCGCGTTCGAGGCCGGGCCGGGCGTCGCCGACCTCCGCGCCCTCCAGGAGCCGCCGCCACCGCCGGCGGACGGCGCGCTCGACGCGAAGGCGCGCGCGGCGCTCCTCGCGTACGCGCGGGAGACGCTCGTCCGCTTCATGGAGACCGACACGGTGCCGACCACGCGGCGCCTCCCGCCGGCCGCGTCCCAGCCTCGCGGCGCGTTCGTCACGCTGAACGAGCACGGCGCGCTGCGCGGCTGCGTCGGGCAGCTCCTCCCCTCGAGGCCGCTCGGCCCCACGGTGGGCCGGATGGCCCTGGAGGCCGCGCTGCGCGACGGGCGGTTCGCCCCGGTGACGCGGGACGAGCTGGCCGCGCTCGAGATCGAGATCTCGGTGCTCGGGCCGATGGCGCCAGTCGCGGCGCGGGAGATCGTGGTGGGGCGCGACGGCGTGGTCCTCGCGAAGGACGGCCGGCGCGCCGTCTTCCTCCCGCAGGTGGCGATCGAGCAGCACTGGGGGAGGGACGAGCTGCTCGACCACCTCTGCGAGAAGGCGGGGCTGCCGCGCGCTTGCTGGCGCGACGGGGCCGCGCTCCAGGCCTTCCAGGCGGACGTCTTCGGGGAGACGCACCGACCGTGAAGCGATCCGCCGCGGCCACCCTCCTCGCGGTGGGCTTCCTCGCCATGACCGGGCAGGTCGCGCTCCTCCGCGAGCTGGCGGTGGCCTCGTTCGGCGTCGAGCTGCTGTTCCTCGCGGGCACCGCCCTGTGGCTCCTCGCGGGTGCCGCCGGCGCGCTCGCCGGCGCGAGGAAGGCGCCCATGGGCGGCGCCGCGATCGCCGCGGGCTTCGCCGCGCTCGCGCTCCTGCTCCTGCCGGAGGCCGCCTTCCTGCGCGGCGCCCGGACCCTCTTCGGCGGCGTTCCGGGGGCGTACCTGCCGCTCGGCCAGCAGGTGGCGACGGCGGCGATCGGGCTCATGCCGGCCGGCGCGGTCCTGGGCTGGCTGTTCCGGATCGGCGCCGGCGAGCTCGCGGGCGCGGGAGGAAGCCTCGCGGCGGCCTACGCCTGGGAGAGCCTCGGGGGCGTGCTCGGCAGCGTGGCGGCGACATGCGCCCTCTGGCTGGGCGTGTCGAACCTCGGGCTGCTCGCGGCCTGCAGCGCCGGCAGCGCCCTCGTGGCGGCTCGCCACACAGGAGCGCGATGGTGGGCCGTCACGCTCGCCGCGGCGCTCGTGGCGCTCCTTCCTTTCGCGCCGGCGCTCGACCGGCGGACGACCGCGTGGAACCACCCGCAGCTCGCGCACGTCGCCGACACGCCCTACGGCCGGGTGGCGATCGTCGAGACGCAGGGGCAGGTGGTGGTGTTCGAGAACGACGCGCTGTCGTACGACAGCGAGGGGACGGAGCCCGAGTCGCTCGTGCACGCCGCCGCGCTCGAGGTCCGGCAGCCGGCGCGCGTCCTGGTGCTGGAGGGCGCGGCCACCGGCCTGGTGCGGGAGGTCCTGAAGCACCGGCCGTCGCGCGTGGTCGCCGTCGAGATGAACGAGGCGGAGTACCGCGCCCTCCGGCCGCGGCTCCCCGGGGCCGAGCGGGCGGCGCTCGCGGCGTCCGGGGTCGAGCTGCGCTTCGAGGATCCCCGGGCGTTCCTGCTCTCCGGCGTGGAGCGCTTCGACCTCGTCCTCGTCGGCGCGCCGGAGCCCTCGTCGGGCCAGACCAACCGGTTCTACACGACGGACTTCTTCCGGCGCTGCGCGGCGCGCCTCGCGCCCGGCGGGGTCATGGCGATCCGCCTCGGCTCGTCCGAGAACTTCTGGACGCCGGGGCAGCTCCTGCGCAACGGCGCCGTCCATGCCGCGCTCCGCGCCGTGTTTCCGGAGGTCCTCGTCCTCCCGGGCTCGAGCGACGTCATGCTCGCGTCGGCGTCGCCGCTCGAGCGCGACCCGGCCCGGCTGGGCGACCGGCTTCGCGAGAGGGGCGTCGCCACCCGGGAGGTCACGCCCGAGTACCTGCGCTACCAGCTGACCAACGATCGCGCGGCGGCCATCGAGGGGCTGCTCGCCGGGTCGGGCGCCTCCGCCAACACCGACGCGCGCCCGGTCTGCTACGAGCAGACGGCGCTGCTCTGGCTCGGGCGCGTCGCCGGAGGCGCGCAGGAGGCGCGGCTGCCCGGACGGCCTGCCGTGGCCTGGGCGCTCGGCGGGATCGCGGCGCTCGTCCTGGCGGCCGCCGCGCTACGGCGCGGCCACCGGGCGGCGCTCGTCGGCACCGCCTCGATGGCCGGAATGATGCTCGAGGCGGTCGTGCTCCTCCGCTACCAGGCGGAGGCGGGCGCGCTGTACCGGGACATCGGCCTGCTCCTCACCAGCTTCATGGCCGGGCTGGTGGCCGGCGCCGCCGCCTTCGACCGGGCGCGCGGGCGCGCCGGGCCGGTCGGGCCCGGCTGGAGCGCGATCCCGGTGATGGGCCTGTTCCTGCTCGCGGCGGGGCTCGCCGCCTCGATCCGGTCCGGACAGGTGATCGGGCTCGCGACCTCCTCGGCCTTCCTCCTCGCGACCGGCGCGATGGTCGCCGCCGTCTTCGCGGCGGCGAGCCGGGGCGGCGCGGGCGAGGCCGACGCGGGAGCGCTCTACGCGGCGGACCTCGTCGGCGGCTGCGCCGGGTCGCTGCTCGCCGTCGGCCTCCTCGTCCTCGTGCTCGGCGTGGACGGGACCGCCCTCGGCGCAGCGGGGCTGGCGGCGCTGTCGCTCATGCTCGTGCGGTAGGCGCGCGGCCCCAGCTCGTGTTGACCCGAGGTGGATGCAAGCCGCCGGGGTGACTCCGGAGGGGTGAAGGGAGCGGCGGCCGCGGGCCTTTCGCGGTCGGGCGGATTCTCACAGCATCCAGTCGATCGGGAGGATCGAGAGGAACCGCACCCAGGCTCGCTCGAGGAAGCCGGTCCCCGGCTCGACCGTGAGCCGCCGCTCGCCGGGGGGATCGCGATCGAGCCACTCCAGGCTCCCCCCCGGAGCCCGGCGGACCTCGTAGGCGGCCCCGGGGAACCCGCCGTCGAAGATCGTCGAGAGCCGCCCTGCCAGGGTGCGGCTGTCCACGAGGAGCCCCATCTCCGTGTTCAGGAACGCCGAGCGCTCGTCGAAGTTGAAGGACCCGACGAAGATGCGGGCCCGGTCCACCGCGAAGGTCTTGGCGTGAAGGCTCGCGTGCGAGCTGCCGGAGAGCCAGTACCGCTTCGCGATCTTCGCCTGGGCGGCCGAGGGCTCGAGCTCGAAGAGGCGAGCGCCGCCGTCGAGGAGGTCGCGGCGGCGCTTCGAGTAGCCTGCGTGCACGACGCTGACGTCCGTCGCCGCGAGCGAGTTGGTGAGGATCCGGACCTTGACGCCACTCCTGGCGAGGCTGGTGATCGTGGCGGTGCCCTTCTCGCCCGGCACCAGATACGGGGAGACGAGGTCGAACGAGGCCTCGGGGTGCCCGACGGCCTGGAGCATCGCGGTGAGGAGGAGGACGTCCTTCCGCCCGGTGGTGTCGAGGGTCTTCGCCGGGTCGTCGCAGAGGAGGAGCGCCGTCGTCCACTCGAGGGGGAGCTGCCCCGCGAGCAGGTCGCGCACGGTCGCCGACTCCCGCACCGCTGCGAGGTACCCCCCGGCGCCCGGGGCGGCGCGCACCTGCCGGAACCGGGCCTCGAGCGACGCGGCCGCGTCCGGCGGCGCGGGCCTCAGGAGCCGGGCCGCCGGGTAGGCCGACGGGCTGTTCCAGTACCGGTCGAACGCCCCCGACACGTCGCCGACCACCGCCCCCGTCGCGATCAGGTCCAGGTCCGCGAACACCGTGCCGCTGCCCGCGGCGAAGTACTCGTTGCCGACGTTGCGCCCGCCGACGATGGCCACCAGGCCGTCCGCGGTGAGCGACTTGTTGTGCATGCGCCGGTTCACGCGCCGGAAGGCCGTGAGGTAGTTGAGCGGCCGGAACCCGCGGTGGAACAGCGGGTTGTAGAGGCGCACCTCGATGCGGGGATGGGCGTCGAGCGCCGCCAGGGTCGCGTCGAGCCCGGTGGTCCCGCTGTCGTCGAGGAGCAGGCGCACGCGCACCCCGCGCTCCGCGGCCCGCCAGAGCGCCTCGAGGAGCAGCGTCCCGGTCTCGTCGCCGTGCCAGATGTAGTACTGGACGTCGAGCGTCCGGTCGGCGGCGGCGGCGAGCGTGGCCCGGGCCGCGAAGGCATCGCCCGGGCCGGGGAGGGCGTGGATCCCGGACTCGCCCGGATGCGCGGCGGCGTGCGGCGCGATCGCGAGGGCGAGCCGGGTCGCCTGGCCGACCGTGGGCTCGGGCATCGTCGGATCATACACGGATGGTCGCACCGGCCCGACTCTTTCAGGCGCGAGCGCGGCCCCTGGTGGGGCCGCAGACGGAGCGCACATCGAGCGTCTTGCGGCAGCAGCCACTGCCCCGACCCGTTCGGGCCCGCGGAAATCGCGGCCGTGCGGGACGGCGTATCATGGGCTCGATGAGGTCTCGAACCCTCGCCTTCGCGTGGCGGTCGCTCGTTGCCGGGCTCGCCGCCTGCGCCATGTCCGGCGCGCTCGCCGAAGGGCCCCCCGCGCCCGCATCGCCAGGAACGGAGCCCGCCTGGCTGCCGCCGGCGCCCAGCGAGCGCTTGGCACGGGCCCTGAGGCTGCGGGCCGAGGGCGACATCGCGGGCGCTCGGGCGCAGCTCGAGCTCGCCCTCGCGACGGCGCCGGCCTACGACGCCGCGCGGCTGGAGTGCGCGGACCTCCTCCTCTCGGACGGGAGCGACCTCGACGAGGCGACGGCGCTCCTCGCGGGCGTGCGCGCGCCGGGCACGCACGGTCAGATACTGTCAGCGTGGCTGGCGGAGCTCCGCGGTGACGAAGCGGGCGCCGCGGCGGCGTACGCGAACGCGCTGGAGGCGGGGGACGATCCCGACGTGCGGCTCCACCGGGCGCTCGCGCTCGACCGTCTCGGCCGGAGGGACGAGGCCATTCGCGAGCTCGAGCGCGTGCGCAAGGCGCGCCCCGGGGACGCGGTCGCGCGCGGCCGCCTCGCCGCGCTCTACGAGGCCGCCGGCCGGATTCGCGAGGCCGACGCCGAGTACCGCGCGCTCGCGGCAGCGCGGCCGGAACGCGCGCAGGGATGGGAGGACCTCGCCCGGTTCTGCGATCGGACCGGGCGGCACGCCGAGGCACAGGCCGCGCACGCGCGTGCGCGCACCGCGCGAGGGCAGGCGAGCGCGCGCGAGCTGCGGCAGCTGCCGCCGTCGAGCCGCTGAAGCGTGGACCTTCGGTGAAGCGGCGGCGTACCTCCAGGGTATCACCCCGAGAGGAAGGCACTACCCCCGCGGAGCCTGATGTACCAGGTGAAGGCACGATTCGGAGGAAACACGCCATGACGAGCACGAACTGGACGAAACTGAGAGTTGCTGTCGTCGTCATCTCGGCCGGCCTCACCGGCTCGGCCTTCGCGGAGGCCCCGACCAGCACCGACGAGATTCGCTCGTTCCAGCAGATGCAGAAGATGCCCCCGCTCAAGGTCTTCAAGATGATCGACACGGACAAGGACGGTGCGGTGTCGAGGGAGGAGTTCGTGACGGCCATGGGCAAGCTCTTCGACCGCTGGGATACCAACGGGGACGGGAAGCTCTCCCAGGAGGAGTGGAAGGAAGGGGTCGCAGCGGCCAAGACCGGCAATGCCCCGAAGAAGGCGACCACCACTCCCGCGCCGCGGAGCGAGTGACCTGAGCCGGGCGCCCACGTCCCTCGCGTCGTCGCGGCGGCGCCCCCCGGCGGTCAGAACTCGGTCACGACGGTGGCGCCCGCGCCCTCGAAGCGGTCCATGGAGGTCAACGCCTCCATGGACTCCTCCAGGCTGATGGTGCGGCCGACGAGCCCTCCGGGTGTCAGCTTCCCCGACTGGATCATCGCCAGCATGGCCAGCGCGGCTTCTTGCGAGCCGCGAATGGTTCCATCACCCACCTGGATGCGCCTGGTGCCGCGACGACGAGTCCAGGAGACATCGACGGCTCCGGCGACATTGCCGGGTTGTCTGCCGACCCGTCAGGCGTGACGCATGGGTTCATCCGGAGCGCCGGTGGTACCTACACGAGATTCGACCTTCCCGCCGGAGCAAGCGGGGCGTGGCTCTACATGGACGACGCGCTGCGCAGTATGGGAGCCATGGCACTCCGCACCACGGATTCTTGCGGAGAGCGGACGGGACGACGGTCACCATCAACTATCCCGGTGCGACCCTGACCACGAGTGCAGACTGCATCAGCGAGACGGGGACGATCGCCGGGCACTATCAGATCAGCAAGACCGACACCGTCGACCACGGGTTCTTGGTCGCGGGGATTCGCTGACCGGACACCCGCAACGAGTCCACAGCCACCGAGGCACAATGAGACCGTTGAAGGGGCACCTCATCGCCATCGCAATGCCGGTCCTGCTCGGAGCCGCCGCGGTGCCCGCCAGGGCCTCGGACCCGATTTCGCCCGAGGTGAAGAAGGCCATCGACGCGCTCGTACTCGCCAACCACATCCTCGCGGACCAGGGGGTTCTCGACGGCTACGGCCACGTGAGCGTCCGAAATCCGGCCAATCCCAGACACTTCTTCGTCGCCCGGTCCATGGCGCCTGCCCTCGTCACGGCCGCCGACATCGTCGAGCACGACGAGGACGGCAACGGCATCGACGCCCGCGGCCGGAAGCTGTACCTGGAACGCTTCATCCACGGCGAGATCTACCGGGTCCGCCCGGACGTCAACGCGGTGGTGCACAGCCATTCGCCGTCCGTGATTCCGTTCGGGATCAGCCAGACGACGCTCAGGCCCGTGTACCACATGGCGGGCTTCCTCGGCGCGGGCGTGCCCGTCTTCGACATCCGCGACGCCCTGGGGATGACCGACATGCTGGTCAGCAGCCCGGCGGCGGGGAAGGCGCTCGCCAAGACCCTGGGCGACAGGCCCGTCGCCCTGATGAGAGGACACGGCGATGTGGTCGTCGCCCCCGACCTGCACCTCGTGGTGTACCGGGCGATCTACACGGAGGCGAACGCACGCCTCCAGGCGCAGGCGCTGGGCCTCGGCCCATCGCCCAAGTACCTCGCCCCGGAGGAGGCCGCCAGGGCGGAGGCATCGATCAATCCGACCATCGACCGTGCCTGGGACCTGTGGGCACGGCGTGTGGAGAAGGACGCGAAGTAGCGCCCACATGTTGGGCGTGCCTCCCCGCCTTCACGGGAGCAGCCCCTCGTGCAGTGCCCGTCGCATCACCTCGGCGAGGGTGTCGAGCGCGCCGCTCGTGTCGGTGCGGCTCGTCGTCGCCGTGGGTGTCAAGGAGCGCGATTCGGCAGTCACGAACGGCAGAGCGCGACGGCCGAGGCGGAGGAGTCGCTCGTCGTAGAACGCGCTCCTGGCCTTCTCGCGCAGGCGCCTCGCGAGCTCGACCATGTTCCCGGTGCTCGAGGGCTGCATGCCCGCTCCCAGGCACGAGAAGTCGAGCTGGCTCTCGGCGAGGACCGCGGCACGCCCAGCGCCCGGATAGACGAGGATCACCTGCTCGATCTCCTCCTCCGACGAGCGCACGGTCTTGGTGGAGGTGCGGGTCATCTTGAGCCCGCCCGTCACGACGGCGGTGCCGACCGAGAAGCTCTTCGTCTTCTCGGTGCGCTGGACCTCGGAGCGCGAGGCGCGGACCCCGCGCAGGATGGCCGTCACGTCCTTCCACTCGAACGCCGCCGAGTCCCCGAAGCGTGGCGTGAACGTGACGCCCGACTCGTCGAGCGCGAACGCGTGGGCGACCGTGCGGTCCTTGTCGGTCGGGCAAGGGGCGTCGACGGCGAGCGCCGTCAGGCCGGCGGTGCGCAGCGCGGCGACGAGCAGGTCGGCCTTGGACGGGTCGAGTCGAGCGAGGAGCGCGGGCGGCTCGGGGGCCAGGCGCATGCGGGCTTCCGCCAGCGCGAGCCCCGCGGCGTCGGCCAGCGCGCGGGCGGCCTCGTCGGGACGTGTCGCGACGCGCACGCTGGCCACCAGCTTCATGCGGCTACCCTACAGCCGGGGCATCATGGGCGCTCGCGATGGCCCAGGAGAGCCCATCGAAGGCCCATGATGCCCACAAGTCGTGGGCGAGAGCTCGCCGCCCTTCAAATCGAGCTCGGCCCCGCGAACTGAGCGCGGCGTAAGCTGACCCAACCGATCGCGGCCGGGGCGGTTACCCACGTCACGGTAGTCGGGGCCGTGCATTGGGGTGACACTCACGGTCCCGCCGCGCCGCTGCACCGCACCACGTAGCCAGCCAGAGCCGCGCAACCCCTCGCCACCGCCCGTCGCCTATACTCCGGTGGACTTTCGTTCGCGCGCCCGCGCGGTAGGGTACCGATCGATGGACCTGCGACGCCGCCTCGGAGTGACGCTTCTTCTCGCCGCGCTCGGCGCCACCGGGTGCGCTGGCTCGGTCCCGCGAACCGGGCCTGCGGAACCGGGAACGGGGCCGCGGCGGGTGCACCTCGTTTGGGTGGACGCCACCGTGCCCGCGGGCGGCGCGCGCGGGAAGGTCATGTACGCGACCCGTGCCGTCGGCGCGACCATTTGGACGATCCGGGAGATCGACTCGGCGCTCTTCGGGGACCCATTCACGACCACCGCGAGCCTAGAGCTGGTCCTCGACTCTGTGGGGAACCCCCACGTCGCGTGGGTGCACTACCGGACGAAGGAGCTGCGGTTCGCGCGCTGGGACGGCGGGGCGTGGGCCCGGATGGACGGAACGCCCGGGCACGACGTGCTCGACACGGACGTGGACTACACCTCAGTGGGCTTGATCCGGTTCGGTGGACAGTTTGACTACGCTGCCTGCCTCTCCGTGAACTGCCTCTCGAACTCGGCCGGGCTTACGTAGCCGATGGCCGAGTGACGACGCTGCCGATTGT
>DATIWK010000265.1:0-10403 GCA_035519395.1 Anaeromyxobacteraceae bacterium
CGTCGGCGCTGCTCGTGCCCGGGGTGATCCCCTGCCAGGCCTTGGCGTGGGCGGCGGCCGGGAGCGCCGCGGCGAGGAGCAACGAGGCGAGGCGGATCGAGCGCATGGCGCATTATACTGCGGGACCCGTGACCCGCCCCCTCGCCCTCGCCGCGTCCCTCTCCCTCGCCGCCCTGGCGCCGGCGCGCGCCGCCGCGGGCGAGGTGGTCGGCCCGGAGACCTGCAAGGCCTGCCACCCGGCCGCGTACGCGGCCTGGCGCGAGGGCCCCCACGCGCGCGCGGTGGACAGCCTCCCCGAGCGGAGCCGCAAGGACCGGCGCTGCCTCTCCTGCCACTCGCCCGACACCGACCAGGGGCTGGCGGGCGTGACCTGCGAGACCTGCCACGGCGCGGGCGGCGTCTACTCGGCGCGCTACGTGATGCGCGACCCGGAGCTGGCGCGCGCCGCCGGGCTCCTCGACCCTGGCGAGAAGACCTGCGCCGCTTGCCACACCGAGTCCACCCCCAGCCTGGTCAGGTTCGACTACGCCCGGAAGCTCCCGCTCATCCAGCACTGGGAGGCGGAGCGGGACGTGCGCCCGGCCGCCCCCGCGGTGCGCTGAGGCCCGCCATGGCGATCGAGGTGGTCTCGACGGAGTTCCTGCGCACCGCCACCCGCCCCGGCGAGTGGCCGGCCGGCCCGGCGCCCGAGGTGGCGTTCGTGGGGCGGAGCAACGTGGGGAAGTCGTCGATGCTCAACGCCCTCGCGCGCCAGCGCAAGCTCGCGCGCGTGTCCGGGACCCCGGGCCGCACACGCGCGCTGCAGTTCTTCGAGGTCCGCTTCCGGCCCACACCCGCGTCCCGGCCCCGCGCCGTCCGCTTCTGCGATCTGCCGGGCTACGGGTACGCGCAGGTGTCGAAGGCGGAGCGCGACAAGTGGGCGGCGATGATCGAGGACTACCTCCGCGGCCGGGACACGCTGCGCGCGGTGGTCCTCATCGTGGACGCGCGCCACCCGCCGTCCGGGAGCGACCGCGACGCCCTCGCCTTCCTCCGCGACGCCGGCCGCGAGGTGGTCGTCGCCGCGACCAAGACGGACAAGCTCGCGCGCACCCGGCTGGGCGCCGCGCTCCAGTCCGTCGAGCGGGACCTCGGCCTCCCCCGCGGCGGAGCGGTGCCGTTCTCGGCGATGGAGGGCACCGGCACGGACGCGCTCTGGGCGCGGCTCGCGGCGATCGCGGCGGGCGACCCGTCCCGCGCCGAGGGCGCGGACGGCGAGCAGGCCTGATCGCCGGCGAGCCGGCCCCGGAGCTCCGTGCTCGCGCCGAGGCCGCGCTCCCGGTCCGCCGTCGAGCCCGGTCAGGCTCCCTCCGGCGCGGTCCAGGCGATCTCGACGACGGTCACCTCGATCGCGCCGGCGGGACGCTGCACCACCACCACCTCGCCCGCGCGCTTCCCCAGCAGCGCGCGGCCGAAGGGCGCCTCCACCGAGATGAGGCCCCGCGCGGCGTCGAACTCGTCCGGCCCCACCAGGCGGTAGGTGCGCTCCGCCCCGTCCTCCTGCTCGACCGTGACCCACGCGCCGAAGAAGGCGCGGCCCGAGGCGTGCGGCTCCGGCCGGACCACGGTCAGCTCGTCCATGCGCACCGACAGGAAGCGGAGCCTCCGGTCCAGCTCGCGCAGCTTCCGCTTTCCGTAGATGTACTCCGCGTTCTCGCTCCGGTCGCCCAGCGCCGCGGCGGCCTCGACCTCCGCCACGATCCGCGGGCGCTCGACGGACCAGATCCGCTCGTGCTCGTCGGCGAGGCGGCGGAAGCCCTCCGGCGTGATGTAGCGCCTTCCGGTGGCCACGGCGCTTTCTTGCCCGGCGCGGCGCCGCTGTCAACCGTCCGGGGGCGCGCGCTGGCGCCCTGCGGGATCCCGGGCTAGTCTCGCGCCGTGAGAATCTCCGAGATCCTCCGCTTCGCCCGGGAGCGGGGGGAGCCCATCTTCTCGTTCGAGTTCTTCCCCCCCAAGACCGACGACGGCGTCCGCCAGCTCTTCGAGGCGGTCGAGGCGCTGCGGCCGCTCGGGCCCGCCTACGTGTCCGTCACCTACGGCGCGGGCGGCTCCACCCGCGCCCGCACCGTCGAGCTGGTGAAGCGGCTCAAGCGGGAGACGGAGGTGGAGGCGATGGCGCACGTCACCTGCGTCGGGGCCTCGCGCCAGGAGATCGCGCAGGTGCTGGACGAGGTGGCGGAGGCGGGGGTGCAGAACGTGCTGGCGCTGCGCGGCGACCCCCCGCGCGGCCAGGCCACCTTCGTCCCGCACCCCGAGGGGTTCCGGTTCGCCAGCGAGCTCGTCGCCTTCATCCGCTCGGAGCCCAGGCGGTGGAGGTTCTGCGTCGGCGCGGCGTGCTACCCGGAGGGCCACCCGGAGACGCGCGACCTGGCGCTCGACCTCGAGAATCTGAGGACCAAGGTGGCGGCGGGCGCGGACTTCCTCGTGACGCAGCTCTTCTTCGACAACGGCCGGTACTTCCGGTTCGTGGAGCGGGCGCGCGCCGCGGGGATCGCCGTCCCCGTCGTCCCCGGGATCATGCCGCTCACCAACGTGGAGCAGGTGGAGCGGTTCACGGCGATGTGCGGCGCCACCATCCCGCCCCCCCTCCGCGCCGCCATGGAGGTCCGCCGCGCCGACCCCGAGAGCGCCCGCGAGCTGGGCGTCGCCTACGCCGGCCTGCAGTGCGCGGATCTGCTGCGGCGGGGCGCGCCGGGGGTGCACTTCTACACCCTGAACCGCTCGCCCTCGACCCGCGCCATCGTCGCCGCGCTCCGCGCCAGCGAGCCCTGGCGCGAGGGCTGAGAGGGGGACCCGGTGCAGCCCTCCTCAGCGCACGGAGTCGCGCCGTCCGCCGCCGCCCTGAGGGTGCGGCTGGTCGTGGCGGGTGCGGCGCTGGCTTGCGTCGTCGTCGCCGCGCGGCTGACCGGAGCGGACCGGGTGATCGCGCCGGCGCTCGGCGCGGCGCGCGCGGCCGGGCCCGCCGGGATCGCGCTGCACGCCGCCTTCTACCTGCCCGTCGCGCTGCTGGGGTTGCCGGTGGCGCCGCTCACCTTCGCGGCAGGCGCCGCCTACGGCCCCACCGCGGGCGTCCTGCTGGCCGTCCCGGCCACCACGCTCTCCGCCTCGGTGGCGTTCCTCGCCGGCCGCGCGCTGGTCGGGCGCGACCCGGAGATCCTCGCCCGCGGCGACGGGCGGCTGGCGCGTCTGGCGCGCGCCGTGGGGCGGGCGGGGTTCCGCGTGGTGCTCGTGCTCCGGCTCTCGTTCGTGGCGCCGTTCGGGCTCCTCAACTACGCGCTGGGCGCGAGCCCGTGCCGGTTCGGCGACTTCGTGCTGGGCACGCTCGTCGGCACGCTCCCCATCGCCGTCGCGTACGCCTGGGCGGGCGCGATGCTGGCGCGCGGCGGGTGACGGCCGCTCAGTGCGCGCTCATGGCGCGGCCTTGGGCGGCTCGAGGCGCTTCCGGGCGAGGTACCAGTCCGTCACCTGGAACTGCTTCGAGCCGGCGCGCTCGGCGGCGGCCTCGGAGGTGGTGGGGGCCGGCACGATCACGTCGTCGCCGGGCCTCCAGTTGGCCGGGCAGGCCACCCCGTTCGCGTCCACGGTCTGCAGCGCGTCCACCACCCGCAGGATCTCGTCGAAGTTCCGGCCCACGTTGAGCGGGTAGTAGATCATCGCCCGCAGCGTCCGCTTCGGGTCGATGAAGAACACGCAGCGCACCGTGGCGGTGACGGAGCTGGGCTCGTGGATCATGCCGTAGAGCCGCGAGACCTTCTGGTCGAGATCGGCGACGACCGGGAACGGGATCTTGACGCCCAGCTTCTCCTCGATGTTCCGGACCCAGGCGATGTGGCTGTAGACGGAGTCGATCGAGTTCCCGATGAGCGCCACGTTGCGCTTCTCGAACTCGGGGTATCGCCGGGCGAACTCCACGAACTCGGTGGTGCAGACGGGAGTGAAGTCGGCCGGGTGCGAGAAGAGGACGACCCACCGCCCTTTCTGCCAGTCGGAGAGCTTGATGGGGCCGGCGGTGGTGTTCGCCTCGAAGTCCGGGGCGGGGCCGTTCAGCTCGAGGCGCGGGGGGTGGTCGCCGCCCGGCGGGGCGGCCGTGAGCTGCGAGGGGGAGGTTGCGGTGGCCATGCGTCGATCTCCTTCGATCTCGGGAGCCCGATGCATCGGCCCGGCGCCCGCGTCGCCGCCACGCCCGTTTGGGAGCCGACCCCTTGGCGCCCTCAGCCGCGCGGCATGCCCTCGCCGTAGCCGGCCAGCGACTGGACGCCGACCACCGCCCTCTCGTGGAGGGCGGGCAGCGTCTTCGCGCCCACGTAGGTCATCGCCGACTGGACGCCGGTGATCATGCCCACCAGGATGGCGCCGACGCTCTCCCGGCCCTCGCGGATGTAGATCCGCGACGTCGAGATCCCCTCCCGGAAGAAGGCCTTCTTGGCCCGCTCGAACGCGTCGATGCCCGCGGTGCGATCGCTCACGGCGCGGGCGCTCGCCATCCCGTAGTTCTCCTTGTACGGCCGGCCGTCGCGGTCCTCCTTCACGTCGCCGGGGCTCTCGTAGGTGCCGGAGAGCGCGGTGCCGATCATCACCCGGGCCGCGCCGGCGGCCAGGTAGAGGGCGACGTCGCGCGGCTCGCGCACGCCGCCGTCGGCCCAGACCTGGCCGCCGCGCTCGTGCGCGGCCTTCGCGCAGACGTGCACGGAGGAGAAGGTGGGGCGGCCGGCGCCGGTCTGCATGCGGGTCGTGCACATCGCGCCCGGGCCGACGTTCACCTTGACGACGTTCGCGCCGGCGTCGAGCAGGTCGCGGGTGGCCTCCGGGGTGCAGACGTTCCCGGCGACGACCGGCATCGAGGAGCCGACCGCGCGCCGGACCTCGCGGATGGCGTCGATCATGCGGCGCTGGTGACCGTGCGCCGTGTCGAGGACGATCGCGGAGACGCCGAGCTCGGCGAGGCGCGTTGCCGAGGCGGCCGCCGACGCCGCGGAGGAGATCCCGACCGCCGCGGCGACCATCAGCTTGCCCCGCGGGTCGAGCGCCGGCTTGAGCAGCTCCAGCCGCACGGCGTCGTCGCGGGTCAGGACGCCGAGGAGCCGGCCCTCGGCGTCGAGCACCGGCGCGGACTTCACCCGCTGGGCGTCCATGAGGAGGAACGCGTCGCGGTTCGGGGTGCCGGCCGGAATGGCGACCATGTGCGACGACATGAGCGCGCCGACGGGCGAGTACTGGTCGCGGTCGCGGAGGTCGGCGTGGGTGACGATGCCGAGCGGGCGCCGCTCGTCGTCCACGACCACCACCAGGTCGTGGGCGCGCTTGCGGATGATCCCGAGGACGTCGCGGAGGGTCGCGCGCGGAGAGACCGAGAGCGGGGTGTCGTAGCGCGGATCGGCGGCCTTGATGTGGCGGACGATCCGGGCCGCGGTGTCGAGGTCCATGTCCTGCGGGAGGACGCCGAGGCCGCCGAAGCGGGCCATGGTCTCGGCCATCCGCTTGCCGGTCACGGCGTTCATGTTGGCCGAGACGATCGGGTGCGAGCCGCCGGGGAAGTCCACCGGACGGAGGTCCACGTCGAGGCGCGAGGTCCCGTCGAAGTAGCCGGGGACCAGGAAGACGTCGTCGAGCGCGAGCTCGAGCTGCTCGTCGCGCTCGGGGTGGAGGAAGCGCATGGCCACTTGATAAGGGAGGAGCGGGCGGGAAGGAAACGAAAAGGGGACCGGCGGGCCGGGACCTGATCTCAGCCGAGGAACCCCTCGACCACCGCCCGGTGCAGGATCTCGGCGAGCACGTCGAGCGACGCGCGGGTGTCGCGGCGGAGCACCGACATCGCTCGAGATCGCGATCCCGATTCGGCCTCGATCACGAACGGCAGCTGGCGAACCCCGAGCCTCAGCAGGCGGTCGTCGTGGAAGGCGTCCGGAGCCCGGTCGCGCAGCGTCCGGGCCAGCTCCAGCATGTTGGCCTTGCTCGACGGGTGCCGGCCCGTGCCCAGGCAGGGCAGGTCGAACTGGCCCTCCACGATCATCGCCGCACGCCCGTCGCGGGCGTAGACGAGGAGGACCTCCTCCCGCGCGATCTCCGACGAATGCACCTTCACCTCTTCGAGAAGGTGCGGGCGACGACCCGCTGGCGGTCGGAAGGGACGCGGGCGTCTACCGCGACCGCCGCGAGGCCGCCCCGCCGGAGCAAGGCGGCGACCCGGTCCGCCTTCTCGCCCTCCAGGAGCGCGAGGAGCGCGGGTGGCTCGGGCGCGAGGCGCATGCGCGCCTCCGCGAGCGCCAGGCCGGCGGCCTCGGCCACCGCCCGGGCGGCCTCCTCCGGCTGGTCGGGAGCCCGCACCGTCGCGACGAGCTTCATGCGGGGGACTGTAGCAGGGCGCGCCGTCGGAACGGCGGCGCGAGCCATTCGCGGAAGTCCGGCCGCGTAGCGATGCCCGGTTCGTCGTTCAGCGTCCAAACGCCCGCGGTCGGCGGGCGGTGGGGGTGGTCGCCGAGCGGCGCGTACATCGGCGCACCTCGCCGTGCATCGCCTGCGGGCGGCTGTCCACGAACCCGGGTCCATGGAGGGTCCGGCCAGGCGTGATAGGTGTTGGTGGGGGTCCACCATGAGGCTCAGGTGTGCGAGGCCGGTGTTGGTCGCGGTCATGGTGCTGTCCGCTGGCTGCGGATCGAAGGCCAGCGACCCGGCGACGGACCTCTGCCCGGACGATCCGGCGAAGACCCTGCCCGGCGTCTGCGGATGCGGCGTCTCCGACGCGGACGCGAACGGCAACGGCATCCCGGACTGTCTCGACGGGGACCTGCAGTTCGACTCCCTCACCGTCGTGGCGGGGGCCAACGGTTCCGTGACGCCAAGCGGCACGTTCCCGGTCCTGCCCGGAGAGACGATCACCCTCGTGGCGACCGGCGCGCCCTGCTACTGGGTGGACACGTGGTCGACCACGGGAGGGACCGTCACCGTCTCGAGCGACGTCCGCTCGATCGGCCCGGGCCCTGCCAGCGTGTCCGTGCTCACGATCACGCACGGGAGCGGGAACGCGACCCTCAGCGTATCGTTCACTGCGGACTCGATCCCGAGCGTCAGCATCGCGCAGGGTTCCTTCGTCCAGGTGAACGAGGGCGCGAGCGTCACGCTGGACGGCGTGTACGGGGCGGACCCGGACCCCGGCGACGCCGCCGTGCGGTTCGCGTGGGATCTGGACGGCGATGGCGTCTTCTCCGACGCCGCCACGCCCTCCGTCACGTACGTTCCTCAGGCGGGCTACCGGACCGCCCGCTTCAAGGTCTTCGACGAGCTCGGCTGCGAGTCACCGCCCGCCACCATCCAGGTGAACGACATGCCGCGGGCCGGGCTCGCGGGCGAGTGGCTGCTCGACGGCAACGCCGCCGACACGAGCGGCAACGCGCTCGACGGGACCGTGAACGGGCCCGCGGCCGTCAACGACCGCTTCGGAAACGGCTCGGGCGCCCTCGCCTTCGACGGCGTGGACGACACCGTCGCGATCGGCGACCCGGTTCCCGCGCCACTCCGGATCCAGGATGCGATCTCGCTCACCGCCTGGATCTACGTGACCGACCTCCCCCCGGAGCTCGCGCTCATCGCCGGCAGCCAGTACGACGTCACGGCCAGCGGTGCGACGATCTTCTACGACGCGCGCACCGACTCGGACGGCTTGCCCAGTCCCCCGGGCCACATCCACTTCCAGCTCGGCGACGGCGCGTGGCATGCCACGAACTCCAACTCGGTGGTGCCCCAGAATCGATGGGTCTTCATCGCCGCGACGCGCTCGGCCAACAATCCCGGGAAGATCTACTACGACGCCGTGCTCCAGCCCTGCGCGAGCCAGAGCTGGAGCGGGGGCGTGAGCTACGACGCCAACGGGTTCGGGATGGGCGACCAGAAGGACATCGCCACCCGGATCTTCAAGGGCGGGATGGACGACGTGCGGGTCTACGACCGCGAGCTCTCCGCGGCCGAGGTGGAGGCGCTCTACCACGACCGCGGCTGGTGAAGCTTGGAGAAGGCGATGGCGCAAGGAGCCAGCGACGGGCGAGGAACGCAGTGACCCCACAGGGATTCGAACCCTGGTTTCAGCCTTGAAAGGGCCGTGTCCTGGGCCTCTAGACGATGGGGTCGGCGCGCAGTAGTACCCAAGCCGGGCGCGGCTGTCAAAGCCCGAGGCTGCGCGATTTCAGCGCGCCGATCGCGCCGCGTGGGCGCCGGCGGGCTGCGCGTGGGTCCGGTGGAGCGTCCCGCGCACGAGGTCCCACAGCGGCAGCGTCACGTTGAAGTTCCAGCGCTGCATGAGGTGCGGCGCGTGGTGGAGCCGGTGGTGGCGGCGCAGCGCGCGCACGGCCGCGAGCCGCGCGACGGGCGCGTCCTCGGGAAGGTGGCAGAGCAGGTGGAGCCACTCGTAGGCGAGCAGGTAGGCGGCCGCGGACGCGATCCAGAGGGCGGCGAGGTTGCGCTGGCCGGCGAGGGCGAACGCCACGGGGATGGGCGCGGCGACCGCGAGGACCGCGAAGACGGCGTAGGAGGGGAGGAGCACGAACCGCAACTCGCGCGCCGTCCGGATGGCCATGGCGTCGCCGACGTAGAGCCGGTGGTGCTGGACGCTGTGCCGGATGTACATCACCTCGACGAAGCGCGTGCGCCGGTGCAGGAGCCCGCGGTGCGCGTGCCACTCGACGGCGTTCCCGAACGCGACGAAGAGCGGCACGAGCGCGAGCTGCCAGGCGCGGAGATCGTGGATCCAGGAGAGCGCGGCGGCGGCGACGGCGAGGCAGCCGAGGGTTGGCACGGCGAGCTGGAGCCAGGGCGAGTAGCGTCGCGGCAGCCGGGCCAGCAGCTCGGCCCGAAGCTCCTCGCGCGACGCTCTCGTCATGCCCGCCCGCCTCCCGATCCTCGCACCGGATGGCGAGGAGCCCGGCTCCGTCACCGTCCCGACACGGTAGGGAGCAACCAGGCAGACTGCAACGGGGCGTGCCCGTGCCCGGATGGGTACGCCGGCGCTTCCCGCGCGACCTACTTCGCCGCGGGCTCCTCGAACAGCCAGGTCGTGAGGTAGCGCTCGCCGGTGTCCGGCAGGACGACCACGATGAGCTTGCCGGCGTTCTCCGGCCGCCGCGCCACCTCCCGCGCCGCCCAGACCGCGCCGCCGCAGCTGATGCCGGAGAGGATTCCCTCCTCGCGGCAGAGCCGGCGCGCCATCTCGCCGGCGTCGTCGTTCTTCACGGTGATGACCTCGTCGAGGATCTTGGTGTTGAGCACCCGGGGGACGAACCCCGGTCCCCAGCCCTGGATCTTGTGCGGCCCGGGCTTGCCGCCGGAGATGACGGGGGAGTCGGCGGGCTCGGCGGCGATCATCTTCACCGACGGCTTGCGCGCCTTGATCACCTCGCCGACCCCGGTGATGGTTCCGCCCGTGCCGGTGCCGCCGACGAAGATGTCGATCTTCCCGTCGGTGTCGCGCCAGATCTCCTCGGCGGTGGTCTTCCGGTGGATCTCGGGGTTGGCCGGGTTGTCGAACTGCTGGAGGACGAGGTAGCGCGCGTCGCTCGCCGCCATCTGCTCGGCCTTCTGGATGGCGCCCTTCATCCCCTCGGGGCCGGGGGTCAGGACGAGCTTCGCGCCCAGCGCGGCCAGGATCTTGCGTCGCTCCACGCTCATGGTCTCGGGCATGGTGAGGACCAGCGGGTAGCCCTTGGCCGCCGCGGCGAAGGCGAGGCCGATGCCGGTGTTCCCGCTGGTCGGCTCGAGGAGGATCGTGTCCTTCCTGATCTTCCCGTCGCGCTCCGCCGCCTCGATCATCGAGACGCCGATCCGGTCCTTGACGCTGCCGGCCGGGTTCCGGCTCTCGAGCTTGGCGACGACGGTCGCGCGCGCGCCGTCCACCACGCGGTTCAGCCGGACGAGCGGGGTGTTGCCGATGGTCTGGGTGACGTCATCCGCGATCCGCATCCGTGTGGCCTCCCGGCGGGGTCGTCCGCCATAACGGATGCATCCTAATGAGCGGATCACCGTCCGGTCAAGCGGAGGTTCCGCCCGTCCCGGCCGTCACCCGGCCCTCACCCGGCACGCGCCAGCGGCGCCGCCTCGGCCCCCGCCGGCCAGACCAGCCGCTTCGCCGCCGGGCGCAGGGCGAGGTAGCGCGCGGTGCCGGCCGCGACGGCGGCGGCCGCCGCGGCCAGGCCGATCCCGAGCGCCCAGCGCGGCACGGCCAGGTAGGCCGCCCCGGCGGCGAGCGCCGCGAGCGCGATCCAGCCGGCCTTCTGCACCGTCGCCCACTTCTCCATCGCCGCGCGGCGAGGCGCGTCGAGCGCGGCCAGCCGCTCCCACAGCACCTGCTCCTGCCGCCAGTAGGTGTAGATGACCGGGAT
>DATIWK010000266.1:0-6150 GCA_035519395.1 Anaeromyxobacteraceae bacterium
CGGCCGGCGCGAACTGCCCGGTGGGCGGGGAGAAGATCCAGACCGGGCTCGACTCCAACCGGAACGGCGTGCTCGATCCGGCCGAGGTCACCGCCACCTCCTACGTGTGCAACGGCTCGAGCCGGCTGTACGCGTTCTCCAGCGCGCTGCTCGGCGGCGTCTGCCCGCGCGGCGGCGTCCGCATCGACACCGGCATCGACGCGAACGGCAACGGCGCCCTCGATCCGTCCGAGATCCAGCCCTCGCTCACCCAGTACGTCTGCAACGTCTACCTCGTCGACGTCTCCGAGGGGTTCCAGTCCGCCTGCGCGCTCGTCTCCGACGGCACGGTCAGCTGCTGGGGCGACAACAGCCTCGGCCAGCTCGGCGACGCGACGCTCCCCACCGCGCTGACCCCGGTCTCGGTGCCTGGCGTGGCCGGCGCCTCGGCCATCTCCGTCGGCGCGTTCCACGCCTGCGCGCTCCTCACCGACGGCACGGCGCGGTGCTGGGGCGACAACGAGTTCGGCCAGCTCGGCAACGGCACGGCGACCCCGCAGGCGGCGCCGGTGGCCGTGAGCGGGCTCACGGGGGCGACCACGATCGCCGCGGCCGGCTTCCACTCCTGCGCCGTCATCTCCGGCGGGACCGCCCAGTGCTGGGGCTCGAACGACATCGGCCAGCTCGGCGACGGGACGACCACCGAGCGGCACGGCCCGGTCGCGGTCACCGGCCTCACCGGCGCGGTGCAGCTGACCGGCGGCCTCGCCCACACCTGCGCCCGGCGCTCCGGCGGTGACGTGAAGTGCTGGGGCGACAACGAGGCCGGGCAGCTCGGCGACGCGACCAGCGTGAACAGCTCCACGCCGGTCACGGTCTTCGGCCTCGCCGGCGCCGTGGACCTCTCGGCGGGCTCGTACCACAACTGCGCGGCCCTCACGGACGGCACCGCCTGGTGCTGGGGCTACAACAGCAACGGCCAGCTCGGCGACGGGAGCGTGGTCGCGGACTCGCTCCAGCCGACCATGGTCGCCCTGGGCACCAGCGTCTCCCGGGTCGCCGGCGGGTTCGCGCACTCGTGCGCGCAGGGAACCGACGGCACCGTCTGGTGCTGGGGCTACAACAGCAACGGTCAGCTCGGCGACGGCACGCTCGTCGACGAGAACACGCCGGTGCAGGTCACGGGCCTCGCCCGCGCGGCGCGCATCACGGCCGGCGGCACGTCGAGCTGCGCCGTCCTCACCGACGGCTCGGCGCGCTGCTGGGGCGCGAACGACTCCGGCCAGCTCGGCGACGGAACCACCAGCGACAGCGGGTCGCCGGTGCCGGTGGCGTTCCCGTAGGCGCCCTGACCCGGCTCGGCGGGCGGGGGGCTCCGGCCCCCCGCCGCCGAACCTCGCGGCCAGGCGCGCGGCTCGCATCTGGCGGCAGGGCCGGCTCCCCGGTTAGATCCCCGGGTCCGTCCTGCCCGAGGAGCGCGCCGCGCCCATGGATTCCCCCACCGCCTCGCCGCCGCACGCCCCCGCCGCCCCGCCGCCCACGCGCGACCCCGTCTGCGGCATGGACGTCGACCCGGCGGCGCCGCCCGGCGGGACCGTGCAGCGCGGCCGGTACGCCTACCACTTCTGCGGCGCCTCCTGCCGGGCGCGCTTCGAGGCCGACCCGGCCCGCTTCATCGCCGTCGATCCCGTCTGCGGGATGGAGGTGAACCCGAAGGCGCCGAAGGGCGGCCAGCTCGAGCACGGCGGCGCGCGGTACTTCTTCTGCAACCCGAAGTGCCTGGCCAGGTTCTCCGCGGACCCGGCGAGCTTCCTCGCGCGCGGGCCCGGCGGGATGCCGGCGGCGCCCCCCGCTCACCCCGGCGGCGAGGTGGTGTGGGTCTGCCCCATGGACCCCGAGGTTCGGGAGAAGCAGCCGGTGCCCTGCCCGATCTGCGGCATGGCGCTCGAGCCGCTCGTGGTGGGCGGGATGCCGACCGCGGAGGAGCCCACGAACCCGGAGCTGGCCGTCATGAGCCGGCGGTTCTGGTGGGGGCTCGCGCCCGCGGCGGCGGTGCTGGTCCTCGCCATGGGCGACATGGCGGCGGGCAGGGCGCTGCGCCACGCCCTGGGCTTCCGCGTCTTCGCGGCCCTGCAGCTCGCGCTCTCCGCGCCCGTGGTGCTGTGGGGAGGCTGGCCCTTCTTCGAGCGCGCCTGGATCTCGATCCGCACCGGGCGTCTCAACATGTTCACGCTCATCGGGCTCGGGACGGCGGCCTCCTGGCTCTTCAGCGCTGCGGCCACGGTGCTCCCCGCCGCGGCGTTCCCGCCCGCCTTCCTGGAGCACGGCGCGCCCCCGGTCTACTTCGAGGCGTCGGCGGTGATCGTGGAGCTGGTGCTCCTCGGGCAGGTGCTGGAGCTGCGGGCGCGCTCCCGCGTGTCGGGCGCCATCCGCGCGCTCCTCCGGCTCGCGCCACGCACCGCCCGGCGGATCGAGGCGGACGGCCGCGAGCACGACGTCGAGATCGAGCAGGTCCGTCCGGGCGACCTCCTCCGCGTCCGCCCGGGCGAGAAGATCCCCGTGGACGGCGCCGTGGTCTCCGGATCGTCGGCGGTCGACGAGGCGATGGTCACCGGCGAGCCGGTGCCGGTCGAGAAGCGCGAGGGCGACCGCGTCACCGGGGCGACGCTCAACGGCACCGGCGCGCTCGTGGTCCGGGCCGAGCGGGTGGGGGCGGACACGCTCCTCGCCCAGATCGTCCGGATGGTGATGGACGCGCAGCGGACCCGGGCCCCCATCCAGCGGCTCGCCGACGCGGTGGCCGCCTGGTTCGTCCCCGCGGTGGTGGGCGCCGCCGGGCTCGCCTTCGCCGCGTGGGCGGCGTGGGGCCCGGAGCCCCGGCTCGCGTACGCGCTGGTGGCCGCGGTTTCCGTGCTCATCATCGCCTGCCCCTGCGCCCTCGGCCTGGCGACGCCCATGGCCATCATGGTCGGGACCGGGAGCGGGGCGTCGGCGGGCGTGCTGGTGAAGAGCGCCGAGGCGCTGGAGCGGCTCGAGAAGGTCGGCGTGCTGCTGGTGGACAAGACGGGCACGCTCACCCAGGGGAAGCCGGCGCTGGCTCGCGTGGAGGCGCTCGCGCCGGGCGGTCCGGTGGGAGAGGACGAGCTGCTCCGGCTCGCCGCGTCGGTGGAGCGCGCCTCCGAGCACCCGCTCGCCGCCGCCGTCGTCGCCGGCGCGCGGGCGAGGGGGCTCGCGCCCGCCGAGGCGCGCGACTTCCGGGCCATCCCGGGCAAGGGCGTGGCGGGGACCGTGGAGGGCCGGGCCGTCGCGCTCGGGAACGCGGCGCTCCTCGCCGAGCTGGGGATCGCCGACCGCGGCCTGGGGGCGCGCGCCGACGCGCTCCGCGCCGACGGCGGCACGGTGATGCTGGTGGCGGTGGACGGCCAGGCGGCCGGGCTCGTCGAGGCCCGCGATCCGGTGAAGCCCGGCGCCGCCGAGGCGGTGCGGGCGCTCCACGCCGAGGGGCTGCGCATCGCCATGGTCACGGGCGACTCCCGCGCCACGGCGGCGGCGGTCGCGCGCCAGCTCGGCATCGACGAGGTCGAGGCGGAGGTGCTGCCGGCGGCGAAGGCCGAGGCCGTCGCGCGCCACCGCCGCGCCGGCGAGGTGGTGGCGTTCGCGGGCGACGGGATCAACGACGCCCCGGCGCTGGCCGCCGCGGACGTCGGCGTCGCCATGGGCACCGGGACCGACGTCGCCATCGAGAGCGCCGGGATCACCCTGGTGAAGGGCGACCTGGGCGGGATCGTCCGCGCGCGGCGCCTCTCGCGGGCGACCATGCGCAACATCCGCCAGAACCTCTTCTGGGCCTTCGCCTACAACGCCCTGGGCGTCCCCATCGCCGCGGGCGCGCTCTTCCCGCTCCTGAAGGTCGCGCTCTCGCCCATGCTCGCCAGCGCCGCCATGAGCTTCAGCTCGGTGACGGTGATCGCGAACGCCCTGCGCTTGCGGCGGGCTCGCCTCTGACGGGAGCGGGAGGCTACGCGCTGCCCCTGTCGATCCACTTCTGGATCGGCGGCGGCTGCCACGCCTCGAACCGGTCGAGGAGCGCGTCGGGGCGCTCCTCCATCAGGACCAGCCCCCGGTGCTCCGGCCGGATGAACCCCTGCGCGACGGCCCGGTCGAAGAAGGCCACCAGCGGCCGGTAGTACCCGTCCACGTCGAGGAGGCCGCAGGGGCGCGCGTGCAGGCCGAGCTGCGCCCAGGTGAGGATCTCCGCGAACTCCTCCAGGGTCCCCATCCCGCCGGGCAGCGCGATGAAGCCGTGCGCCAGCTCCGCCATCTTGGCCTTGCGCTCGTGCATCGAGCCCACCACGTGCAGGCTGGTGAGGCCCGCGTGCGCCAGCTCCCGGAGCTGGAGCGCGCGGGGGATGACGCCGATGACCTCGCCGCCGGCGGCCATGGCCGCGTCGGCGACGGCGCCCATCAGGCCGACGCTCCCGCCGCCGTAGACGAGGCCGAGCCCCCGCCGGACGAGCGTCCGGCCGACCTCCCGGGCTGCTTCCAGGTAGAGGGGGTTCACGCCGTTGCTGGAGCCGCAGAACACGCAGACGCGCTTCATGGGGGCGGCAGCATATTGGAGGGGGCCCCTCGACGAAAGCGAATCCCGCCGGGCGCCCGCCCGGGCGCGCCATGGCGCCTAGGAGAGCCCGCCCAGCCGCGAGAGCGCGGCGCGGACGAACCGCGACCGCACCTGCTCGGTCGCGAGCGCGCGCCGCGCGGGCGGCAGCGCGAGCAGCGCGTCGAGCGCCCGCTGGAGGAAGCGGCTCCCGAACCCCGCCCCGCCGTCCACCAGCAGGTGCGCGAGGCGGCCGCGCTCCAGCGCCATCCGCACCGCCTTCTCGATCGCGCTCGCCGGGACGCGCGGCGGGCCGCCGCTCCGCGCCATCGAGAGCGCCCCCTTGTGGCAGGCACCGGCGCACACGCCGCAGCCGATGCAGCGGTCGAGGTCGAACGCCGGCGCGAGCCCGTTCCGGCGCGAGCCCTCGGCCCGCACCGGCCTCATCTCGACGGCGCCGACCGGGCAGGCGCGCGCACAGCGCGAGCAGCCGGCGCAGACCTCGGCCCGGCGGGTGGGCGCGAAGCCGCTCGGGTTCACCGCGGCGAGGCCGAACTCGGAGACGCCGCGGAGCTGCTCGCAGCAGCACCCGCAGCAGTTGCAGACCCAGGCCGGCCGGCTCTGGACGTTGTCGGCGAGCTGGACGAGCCCCAGGCCGCGGGCCCTCGCCAGGACGTCCAGCCCCTCGGCCCGGTCGATCTCGCGGCCGAAGCCGCGGCGCACCACGAACTCCGCGCCGCCGTTGACGGAGAGGCAGACCTCGACGGGCGCGTCGCACTTCGTGCCGAGGTGCTCGGCGGCGTGGCGGCAGAAGCAGTGGGAGACCGCCAGGCGGCGGGCCTTCCCGATCACCTCGGTGGCGCGCTCCCAGGGAAGCACGTCCGGGAGGGGCCCGTCGGCGAGCGCGGTCTCGTGCACCAGGGCCCGGCCCAGCTTGGTGTCGCCGGCGAGCGCCTCGCGGGCGAAGGCGGGGTCGCCCCGGGTGTAGGCGTGGAGCGCCTCGGCCATCCGCTTCTTCGGGATCCCGTCGTGCGCCCGCATCATCGAGAACTCGAAGAACCCGACCACCGGCGGCGCGAGCAGGTAGACGGCCCTCCCGGTGCGCGGGTTCACGAGGTCCATCACCACGCCGCGCTGGCACATCGGCTCGAGCCGCGCCGCGAGCTGGTCCTCCGGGACCGCGAGCCGCCGCGCCAGCGCCGCGAGCGAGGCCGGGCGGACCGGCAGCCGCGAGGCCAGCTCCGCCTCCTCCGGCGTGAAGAGGATCTCCAGGATCTCGCGAAAGCCCTCCCAGGCGCGCGGGTCGGCGGGCTCCGGCAGCCCCACCGGCCCCTGGTCGAGCCGGTCCACGAGCTCGCGGTACTCCTGCTTCAGGCGGCCGAGGTGCCCCATGGGTGTCCAGGGTTAGCACGATCGCGCGGCCGGTTTCACGCGGGCGGGCGCCCATGCCATACCTCCTGCGTGCGAATGTCCCGCCCCCGGGTCGTCCTCCGCGCCGCCCTGCTCCTCGCGGGAGGCGCCTTCATGCTCTGGAAGGCCGCCGGGTCGCACCGCGCGGCCCGCCAGGTCCCCGG
>DATIWK010000267.1:0-9512 GCA_035519395.1 Anaeromyxobacteraceae bacterium
CGCGACCGCGACCGCGACCCCGACCGCGACCGCGACCGCGACCGCGACCGCGACCCCGCCCCCGACACCCCCCACCTCGCCTGCGACCTCCACCGCAACCTCGCCACGCCCATTCCACAGCGACGCGCGGGGCTGGTTCGACGAGGGCGTTCGCCGCGATTCCCTCGGCGACCTCGCCGGCGCTGCGGAGGCGTTCGAGCGCGCCTTCGCCGCCGACGCCTCGCTCACCTGGGCCGCCGTGAACGCCGGGTCCCTCCGCGAGCGGCTCGGCGACGACGCCGGCGCGCTGGCGCTCTACGCCCGGGTCCTCGACGCCTCGCCCGACGTGGCGCCCGCCGCGCGGAACATGGCCCGGCTGCGGGTGCGCCGCGGCGAGACCGGCGCCGCCGAGAAGGACCTCTGGGATCGGATCGGGCGGTCGCCGGACAGCGTCGGGCTCCGCGTGGCGCTCGCCGACGCGCTGCTCGCCGAGGGCAGCCTCGATCGCGCCGAGGAGGAGTCGCGGCGCGTCCTCAAGACCGACGAGAAGAACGTCGCCGCCATGGTGAACCTCGCGACGGTCTACCACCGGCGCAACCGCCACGAGCTCGCCAAGATGGTCCTCGAGAACGCGCGGCAGGTCGACGCGCGCGATCCGGCCGTCTGGAACCGGCTCGGGTTCGTGGAGCTCGCGCTCGGGAACCGGCCGCAGTCGCTGGAGGACTTCAAGACGGCTGCGTCGCTTCGGGCCGACTACCCCGAGGCGCACGCCAACTACGGCGCCATGCTGGCCGACGCCGAGGACTTCGAGGGCGCGGTCCTGGAGCTCGAGCTGGCGGTGAAGTACGCCCCGCGATCCGCCGCGGCGTGGCTGACGCTCGGCAACGCCTACCGCGGCACGCAGAAGTTCGAGAAGGCCGAGGCCGCCTACCGGAAGGCCGAGGAGCTCGATCCCGCGCTCGTCGACGTCCAGTACGACCTCGCCGTCCTCTACCTCGACGGCGACCGGCCCGGCCTCCCGGCGCTGCAGCGGCTCGAGCAGGCGGTCTCCTTCTTCGACGCCTACGACGCCAAGGGTGGCAAGGACCCGCGCCTCGGCGAGTACCGCAAGGACGCGCTCAAGGCGATCGATCGAGAGAAGAAGCGGCTGGCGCGCGAGGAGAAGGACCGGCTCGTCCGCGAGGCCGAGGCGCAGAAGAAGGAGGAGGAGGCCCGGCGCGAGGCGGAGGCGGCCGCGCAGAAGGCGGCCGAGGAGGCGCAGAAGGCTCCCTCCGCGGCCGGCGCGCCGGCGCGGCCCGCCCCCGCCCCGGATGCCGCGGCGCCGACCTCGACCTCGGCGCCGGCGGCCGCCCCGTCCGCGGCCTCGACCGCTGCGGCGGCTCCGACCGCGACCTCGACGCCGGCCGCAATCCCGTCCGCGACTCCGGCCGGGGACTCCACCGCGGCCGCCAGGCCTTCACCTCCCGTCGACTCTCCCGCTGCCGACGCCCCCGCCTCCGGGGCCGTGCCGGGTGAGGAAAGGGGCGACAGATGACGTCCAGCCGCGCGCTTGTTCGGCTCGCCGCCGCCGTGCTAACGATGGTCGTCGCCTCCCCGGCGCTGGCGCAGAGCGCCCCGGACGCGAAGAAGAAGGCGGCGCCGCGGAAGATCCTCCGGCTCGAGGAGATGAAGGTGGAGGGGCGGATCCAGAAGCCCCAGGCGATGTTCCTCATGCCGCGGGCCAACCTGAACTACGGCGACCTGGAGCGATCGGAGCCCTTCCTCCCCAAGGTCGGCAAGGCGGTCGAGAAGGAGCCGTTCTAGAGCCGAGACCCCGGCGTCTCGCGCAGGTGACGGACGATGGCGGAACGGCAGGCCAAGGCGCTTCGGGTCGGGGTGATCCAGGGCGGCAAGATCGTCGAGGAGCGCGTGGTGCCGGCGCGCCAGCCGGTGTCCATCGGCACCTCGCCGCGCAACACCATCGTCGTCCCCCAGTCCGATCTGCCGGCGACCTTCCAGATCTTCTCCTGGTCCGGCGACCGCTACGTGCTCGCCTTCGCCGAGGGGATGGAGGGGCGTGTCCAGGGGGCCCAGGGAGCGGCGGACTTCGGCGCGCTCGTGTCGCAGGGGCTCGCGCGCAGGCAAGGCCAGGTCTGGACGATCCCCGTCGGCGAGGACCAGCGCGGCAAGCTGGTGGTCGGGGAGGTCACCGTCCTCTGGCAGTTCGTGCCCCCGCCGGCCGAGGCGCCGAAGCCGGTGCTCCCCAAGGAGGCGACCGGCAACCACTTCCGGTCGATGGACCGGCTCTTCGTCGTCGTCCTCCTCGTCTCCCTCGCGATCCACACCGCGTCGTACATCGCCCTCGCCAACGCCGAGGTGCCCAAGGAGGTCACGCTCGAGGAGATCCCCGACCGCTACGCCAAGGTCCTCGTCCCCGAGAAGCTCCCCAAGCCGCCCGAGCCCAAGCACGAGGAGAAGGCCTCTGCGGCGGCCGTCGAGGAGAAGAAGCCCGGCGACGACAGGAAGCACGACGAGAAGAAGCCCCAGGAGACGGCCGAGCAGGTCGCGGCCCGGAAGGCCGCGCGCGCCGCGGCGGTGGCGAAGGCGGTGCAGTCGAAGGGCATCCTCAAGGTCCTGGGCGCGCTCGGTCCGGGGACCGGTGCCGGAGCGGTGGCCGACGTGTTCGGGGCGGGCGGTGGCGCCGGGGACGTGGCCACGGCGCTCGCCGGCGCGGGCGGCGTGGCGGTCGCCACCGATCCCGGTGCGGGCGGCGGGCGCAAGGGCGGCGGGCAGGGCGGCAAGGCCAGCATCGGCGACCTGGCCACCAGCGGCGGCGGCGCGGTCGGGTACGGCGCCAAGAGCGACGTGCGCGTGGCGTCGGTGGCTGGCTCGGTGGCCGCCGAGGAGGCGGAGATCGACTCCTCCGACGTCGACCAGGGAAAGCTCGCGGCGTTCATCCGCGCGCGCATGGGGCTGCTCAAGGCCTGTTACGAGAACGCGCTCAAGCGCAACCCGACGCTCAAGGGGAAGATCGTCATCCGCTTCACGATCCTGGAGACCGGCGGCCTCGCCGACGTCACCGCGTCGGTGAACACGGTGGGCTCGGCGGAGGTCACCGGCTGCATCATGAGCACCATGCGGTCGTGGCGGACGCAGTTCCACCCCTCGGGCCCGGTCACGGTCGAGTACCCGTTCGTCTTCGCGCCGGTGAACTAGGGGCGGCGCATGAGGGCGCTGCGGCTCGCCGAGCTCCGGGAACTGCTGCAGGGGGCGGAGTTCGCCGCCTGGTGGGCGGAGCTGAGCCGGGCGGCCGCGGCGGTCGAGGAGGCGCGCCGCCGCCAGGAAGACCTGCGCTCCCAGGCCGAGCTGATGGAGCTCCGCTCCGAGCTGGCGCAGCGCTCGGCGATGGACGCGTTCTCGCGCGCGGGCGAGGCCGAGGACGCCGCCGCGACGGCCGGCGCCGACGCGCAGGCGCTCGAGAACCGCGCGCTGGGGCTGGTCGCGCGCTACGAGGGCCAGCGCTTCCGGACCAGCGACGTGTGGGTCCGGCTGGGCGGCGCCGAGCGGGCGATGGAGGAGCGGCGCGACGGCCTCGCCGCCGCGCAGCGCGAGGCAGCCGGCGCGCGCGGCGAGGGCAAGACGCGGGTGGCCGCGGCCGAGGCGGCGCTCCGCGCGACGGAGCGGGCGCACGAGGCGCTCCGCGACGAGTACCAGGCGGACGACGCCGAGCGAGGGCGGCTCTGGCGCGAGGTCGAGGAGACCTGGTCCCGCTCCTTCGAGCGCTCGCTCCTGGCCTCCGAGCGCCTGGACGCTTCCGGCCACGAGCGGCGCGATTCGGAGCGGCTCTTCAAGGAGGCCGACGAGCGGCGCGTCCGGGCCAAGCAGCTCCGCGCCGAGGCGGAGGCCGCCGCACGCGACCATGCCGACACCGAGCGCCGCCGGGCGGAGCTGCTGGAGCGCGCCGCCGAGCGGTTCGGCTGCCTCGCGGGTGACACCTTCCTGTACTGGCGACACCCCGACGAGCAGCGCACCGCGTTCGCCGTGTCCCTCCACCGGGACTCGGACGGGCACAACGTCGCGGTGGAGCCGCTGGTGGTGTACGCGGTGGGCCGCGAGCGGGGGGTGGCGCTGCTGGAGCCGGCGCGGGAAGGCCTGGTGGGGAAGGTCGAGGAGGGTGATCTCCGGTTCGAGGAGTGGTTCCTCGGGCCGCGCAAGGGCGTGCGGCCTCCGGGCGGATCGCCCCCCGGCGCAGGGGGCGGTGCGCCATGAGCCTGGACAAGGCGGCGGCGCTCCGGCGTTCCCCGCTCTTCGAGATGCTCTCCGCCGCCGAGATCGACGCGCTCGCCGAGGTGTGCACGCCCGCCTCCTTCGCCCCCGGCACCGTGGTGTTCGAGGAGGGCGAGGTGGGCAACAGCCTCTACGTGCTGGACAGCGGCGAGGTGGACGTGCTGATCGGCGGCCGGCCCATCGCACACCTCGCGGCGCCCTGCTCCTTCGGGGAGATGGCGCTCGTCGACCGGGAGCAGCGCTCCGCGACGGTCCGGGCCCGCTCGGAGTGCGAGGCGCTCCGGCTCACCGCCGAGAGCTTCACCGCGTTCCGCCGGCGTTCGCGCGACGGCTTCACCCTGGTGGTCATCAACATCGCCCGCGTCCTGTCCGGCCGGCTGAGGGACGCCGACGCCAGGCTCGCGGGCCGGGCCGGTTCGCCGGATAGGGACGAATGAACTCGATCCTCCTCGCGGTCGCCCTCGGGGCAGGCGCGCTCTCCAACTTTCCGCGCGACGCCGGCGGGCGCATCTCGCAGTCCGGGATCGGCGTCTCGGTCGGCGGCGCGCCGGCGGTGGTGGTGGCCGCCGGCGACCGCGTGGTCGCCTACCGCGCCGACGGGACGGCACCGGCCGGGTTCCCCTTCTCCATCGGCGACGGCGAGAGCGCCGCCGGCGGCCCCGCGGCGGGCGACATGGACGGCGACCACAGCCCCGAGGTCGCCGTGGTGACGCTCTCCGGCAAGCTGTTCGTCTGGAGCGGCCGCGTGCTCCCCGGGTTCCCGGTGTCGCTCGGCGCCCAGGCCAAGGCGGGCGTCTCCTTCGTGGACGTGGACGGCGACGGCAAGCCCGAGGCGGTGGTGGGCGACGACCGGGGGCGGGTCCACGCCTTCAAGAAGTCGGGCGCCGAGGCGCGCGGATTCCCGATCTCCGTCTCGTCGACCCCGGTGACCAGCACGGTGTCGAGCTCCAACTTCGCGGGCGTGGCCGCGCTCGCGGTCGGCTGCGAGGACGGCAAGGTCCACGTCGTCGACGCGGGCGGGCGCGAGCGTCCCGGGTTCCCGCTCGTCACGCAGTTCGCGGTCACGGCCGCCCCGGTCTTCGCGGACCTCGACGACGACGGCGAGATGGACCTGGTGGTCGCCAGCCAGGACTTCAAGCTCTACGCGGTGAACCACAAGGGGGAGCTGCTGCCCGGGTTCCCGGTGGCCGCCGGGTACCGCATCTACGACTCCCCCGCGGTCGTCGACCTCGACGGCGACCGGCGGCTGCACGTGATCTTCGCCTCGGCGGACGGCGCGGTGCACGCGGTGGATCCGCAGGGGCGGGAGCGCGCCGGGTTCCCGGTGCGGGCCGGGCTGCGCATCTTCGGCGGGCCGGCGGTCGGCGACGTCGACCGCGACGGGATCCCCGACATCGTGGTGGTGGCGGCCGACGGAAGCGTCTTCGCGTTCACCGCCGCCGGGAAGCCCGTCGCCGGCTTCCCCTCGCCCGTGGAGGGTACCGACGTGGGCGCGAGCCCGCTCCTCCACGACCTCACCGGCGACGGCACCCTGTCGATCTTCGTGGGAGTCCCCTCCGGTCAGCTCTTCGCGGTGCGCGCCTCGCGGGGCGGCACGGCCCACGGGGCCGCGGCCTGGCCGGGCCCGGCGCACGACGCCGGGCGGACCGGGCGCTACGGCCCGAACGCCCCGACCTACAAGGACCTGAAGCTCGCGCCCGCCGAGCCCCGCGTCACCGACAAGCTCGTCGCGAGCTGGCGCGGCGTGTGGCTCGACGCCGGCCCCGGCACGTCCGTGCCGGCGCCGCGGGTCGAGTGGCTGCGCAACGGCCACTCCGTGCCCGGGCTCGAGTCCAGCAAGGAGGTGCCGCCGGGCACCGCGCGGCGTGGCGAGCGGTGGCGGTTCGTCCTCACGGTGCCGTCGGGCAAGGCCGTCGCCGAGAGCGCCGAGGTCCGGGTGGCCGACTCGGCCCCGGGCGCCGCCGAGATCGCGCTCGACCCTCCCGTCCCCACGCGCGCCGCGCCCGTCAAGATGGTCCTGCGGAAGCCGGCCGCCGACCCCGACGCCGACCCGCTCACCTACCGCACCGAGTGGCTCCAGGACGGCCTGGAGACCGGCGTCAAGAGCGACACCTTCCCGGGCGACCGGCTCCGCCGCGGCGCGCTCCTCACCGCGCGCGTGTACGCGAGCGACGGCGAGCTGGAGGGGCCGCCCGTCTCCACCTCGTCGCGCGTGGCCGACACCGCGCCCGGGCCCCTCGCCATCTCGCTCGAGCCGGCCCAGGCCGCCCGCACCGACGCGATCCGCGTCCGCATCGAACGCCCGGCGAGCGACCTCGACGGCGATCGGCTCGTGTATCACCACCGCTGGACCGTCGACGGGCAACGCCGGAACCTCCCGCTCTCGACGGCCGAGCTGCCCGCGGGCCTGGCGCGGAAGCACCAGCGGGTGAGGGCAGAGGTGCGCGCCTTCGACGGCGAGCTGGAGGGTCCGCCCGCCACCGCGGAGGTGGTGCTCAGGAACACGCCTCCCACCGCGCCGCGCGTGGACGTGCTCCCCGCTCGCCCGCGCCGCGGAGAGGCGCTCCGCGCGGTGGTGAGCGTCCCGTCCCAGGACGCGGACGGCGATCCCGTCTCCTACCGGTTCACCTGGCGCAAGAACGGCTTGCCGCTCCCGCTGCTCGGCGACCCGCGCGAGGTGCCCGGGCGGGAGGTGGCCAAGGGCGACCAGTTCGAGGTGACGGTCGTCCCCGGCGACGGCGAGGAGGAGGGGCCGCGGGCGCAGACGCTCGCCCTGGTCCTCAACACGCCTCCCTCGCCGCCGCGCATCGCGGTGGAGCCGGCCCATCCCCGCGGGGGGCAGCCGCTCAAGATCGTGATCCTCGAGCCGCCCCGCGACGCGGACGGCGATCCGGTCCGCCTCTCCTACGCCTGGACCCGCGAGTCGAAGGCGACGGGGAAGGCGTCGGAGACGCTGGCGCCGGCCGACTTCCACAAGCACGAGCACGTGCGCGCCACGGTGGTGCCGCACGACGGCGACGAGAGCGGCGAGGCCGCCACCTTCGAGGTGCTGGTGGAGGACGCGCCGCCCACCGCTCCGGTGGTCGCGTTCACCACCGACCACCCCACGGTCACCGAGCCGCTGCGCGCGACCATCGTCAAGGCCGCCACCGATCCGGACGGCGACCCGCTCCGCTACCGCTACCGCTGGCTGCGCAACGGCGAGGGGGTGGCGGTGCCCGACCGCAACGCCTCGTCGCGGGTGGAGCCGTTCTGGACCAGCGCCTCCGAGGTCCCCGTCACCGAGCTCGCCAAGCGGCAGGCCTGGGAGGTCGAGGTGCAGGCCTGGGACGGCGAGATGTACGGGCCCTCGGCGCGCGCCTCCGTGACCATCGCCAACAGCCCGCCGCCCGCTCCCGAGATCGCGTTCGCCGCGGAGAAGCCGCGCCGCGTGGACGGCCTCGAGGTGGTGGTGAAGCAGCCGCCCGATCCCGACGGCGATCTCGTCACCTACCGCTACACCTGGACGCGCAACGGCGAGCGGTACGCGGCGCCGCCGGAGCAGGCGTACGTGGCGCGGGGCCTGCCGCGCAGGGGCGAGCGCTGGGCGGTCGAGGTGGTGGCGAGCGACGGCGAGGCCGAGTCGAGACCGGTGCGCCTCGAGGCGGTCATCGCCGACACCGCGCCCGGACCGGTGGGCATCGCCCTCTGCGACGGCGCCGTGCCCGTCGGCCACATGCCGCAGGTGCGCATCACCGCGGCGGCCAGCGACGCGGACGGCGACGCGGTGAGCTACCGCTACGCCTGGTCGGTGAACGGCAAGCCGGTCGCCGCGGAGGCCGGGGCGAAGCTCGCCGCGCCGCCGCTCCGCAAGCACGACGTCGCGCGGGTGGTGGTCACCCCCTTCGACGGCGAGAAGCGCGGGCCCCCGTCCTCCGCGGAGTGCCAGGTCGTGAACACCCCCCCCACCGCTCCGCAGGTCGCGCTCGAGCCGCCGGAGCCGACCGCCGGCACCGGGCTGACCGTGGTGGTGCGCCGTCCGTCCACCGACCCGGACGGCGACGCGGTGACCTACCGGTACGCGTGGACGCGCGACGGCGTCCCCGCCGACGTCGAGGGTCCTTCGGTCCCGAAGAACGGCCTCCACCACCGGGAGGTGTGGCGGGTGGAGGTCACGCCGTGGGACGGCGAGCAGACCGGCGAGCCGGTCGTGCTGAGCGCGGTGGTGCGGAACACGCCGCCGCCCGCCCCCGAGGTCGCCGTCACCCCGGCCGCTCCCAGGGTGGGCGCGTCCATCGCCTGCGAGGCGAAGGCGCCCGCGCGCGACGTGGATCAGGAGCCGCTCTCGGTCCGCTACCGGTGGCTGCGGGACGGGAAGGCGGTGGCGCTCGCCGAGGGCCAGCCGGCGGTTCCCTCCGGCGTGGTCCGGCGCGGGGAGCGCTGGCGGTGCGAGGCGTGGACGTCGGACGGGTTCGAGGAGAGCCCGCGCGCCTTCGCCGAGGTGGAGGTGAAGGACAGCGCGCCGAGGCCGCCGGTCGTGGTCATCGAGCCGGACCGGCCGCGCAAGGGCGACGACCTCGCCTGCCGCCTCGCGATCGAGTCGGTCGATCCGGACGGCGACGCAGTGACCTACGGGTATGCGTGGACCCGCAACGAGCGGCCCGTCCCCCCGGCCGCGGATCCGGCGGTGGTCGACGGCAAGCGGATCGCCAAGGAGGAGCGCTGGCGCTGCACCGTGGTGCCGAGCGACGGCCTGCTGGAGGGAACCCCGGCCTCCGCGACGGTCACGGTGGCGAACAGCCCGCCCGGCCCCGCCCGGCTGGAGCTCCAGCCGGCCGTGCCGCGCCCGGGCCACCCCGTCCGCTGCGAGGTGGCGGTGAAGAGCGTCGATCCGGACGGCGATGCGGTGCGCTACCGGTTCACGTGGCAGCGCAACGGCGTCCCGCAGCCCTTCGCCGAGACCTCGCAGGAGGTGCCCGCGCGCCTCGTCAAGGCTGGCGACCGCTGGCGGTGCGTGGCGGTGCCGAGCGACGGCGACCTCGACGGCCCCGAGACGGGCAGCGAGGAGGTGCAGGTCTCGGGAGCGGCGGAGGCCGCCCTGCAGGAGCGCTGATCGGGCCAGGGCTACGTTGACGGGCTGACCCCGACTAGGTATCCTGCAACGCGGCTCAGAAACTTGGCTTTTCGAGGTGGGGAGCATTTCGTCATGCGTTTCTTCGGTCCAGCCATTCTCGCGGTGTGCCTGCTCGCACCCGTGACGCCGGCAGTCGCCCGCTCCCCCCAGGAGT
>DATIWK010000268.1:0-25419 GCA_035519395.1 Anaeromyxobacteraceae bacterium
GGTCTTCCCTCGCCAGGACGGCACCCAGAGACTCGTCAGCGGCACGTACAAACAGTTCAAGGCCGACCTGGATGCCGTCGGAATCCCTCCCCAGCGGCAGTACGAGTCCCGATCTACGTTCCGAAACCTGGCGCTGAGTGCAGGCGCGTCCGAGTTCCACGTCAACCTGATCACGCACCCGACGCCTAAGCGTGCCTCGGACTTCTACACGCGCCTGGAGATGCAGTGGCCCGGCATGTGCGCTGCCGTCCTCGCCATCGATCCAGCGGCCTGGAACGCCCCCGCGCCGACTGTCACCCGGACCGAGGTTACAGATCGGGTTACAGACGAAGGGACGGAGAAAGAAAAACCCCCGGTCTCCTTGGAGGAAACCGGGGGCAAGATGGAGCGGGAAAAGGGATTTGAACCCTCGACCCTCGCCTTGGCAAGGCGATGCTCTACCACTGAGCTATTCCCGCAGGAACCTGCGAAGGACGCGATTCATAGCGGCACGGCGCGGGGAGTGTCAAGGGTCTTCCCCTGTCATCCCGCGGCCCGGCGCACTGCCCCGGCGCCGGTCGCCCGCTGGCCGCCTGCACCGCCGCCCGGCGCGGGCCGCCCGCTGGCCGGCTGGAACGCCGCCCGCCCCCCTGCCCGCAGCGGGATTATGCTTCCGCCGCGCCGCCCGGCCCTGCCCGCTGCACGCCCCACCGCCGGCTGCGGCGCCGTTGCCTGTGCATCGCCGCCCGCCGCTGCCCGTCCACGCCCCGGAGCCTCCATGCCCGACCGCCCCCGCGACCCTCCCTCCCGCCGCCTCGGCCGCCGCACTTTCCTCGGCGCCGGCCTCGCCTCCGGCTCCGCGCTCCTCCTCGCGCCGCGCGCCGCCTCCGCCGCGCGCGCCGCCGCGGCCAGCCCCGGCCCGGGCATCTCCTACGAGGAGGCCACGGTCACCGAGCTTCAGGCCGCGATGGCCGCGGGCCGCTTCACGGCCAAGGGGCTGGCGCGCAAGTACCTCGACCGGATCGAGGCGTTCGACCGGAGCGGCCCCACGCTCCGCGCGGTCATCGAGACCAACCCCGACGCGCTGGCCATCGCCGACGCGCTCGACCGGGAGCGCAAGGAGAAGGGGCCGCGCGGCCCGCTCCACGGCATCCCGGTGCTGGTGAAGGACAACCTCGACACCGCGGACCGGATGCAGACCACCGCCGGTTCGCTCGCGCTGACGGGCGCGCCCGGGCCGGCGCGCGACGCGTTCGTGGTCGAGCGGCTCCGCGCCGCGGGCGCGGTCCTGCTCGGCAAGACCAACCTCTCCGAGTGGGCGAACTTCCGCTCCTCGCACTCCACCAGCGGCTGGTCGGGCCGCGGTGGGCTCACCCGGAACCCGTACGTCCTCGACCGGAACGCGTCCGGCTCCTCCTCCGGCTCCGCCGCCGCCCTGGCCGCGAACCTCTGCGCCGTCGCGGTCGGCACCGAGACCGACGGGTCCGTGGTGAGCCCGGCGAGCGTCTGCGGCGTGGTGGGCGTGAAGCCGACGGTCGGCCTCTTGAGCCGCGCCGGGATCATCCCCATCTCCGCCAGCCAGGACACCGCCGGGCCGATGGCGCGCACCGTGCGCGACGCGGCCATCCTCCTCGGAGCGATGGCCGGCGCCGACCCGCGCGACGCCGCGACCGAGGCGGCCGGGGAGCGCGCCGAGAAGGACTACACGCGCTTCCTCGACGCCAAGGCGCTCTCGGGCGCGCGGCTCGGCGTCCTCAAGAACCTCCTCGGCCAGAACGCCAGCGTGGACCGCGTCATGGCCGCCGCGATCGAGGTCCTCGGCGCGTGCGGCGCCACGCTCGTCGAGGTGGAGCTGCCCTCCAGCGCCTACGAGGACGCGGAGCAGGAGGTCCTCCTCTTCGAGTTCAAGGCCGGCCTGAACGCCTACCTCGCCGGGCGCGGCGGCCCGGTCGCGGACCTCGCGGCGCTCATCGACTTCGACACACGCCAGCGCGACCGGGAGATGCCGTTCTTCGGCCACGACCTGCTCGTGAAGGCGCAGGCGAAGGGCGCGCTCGACGACACGGCCTACCTGGCGGCGCGCGAGAAGTGCCTCCGGCTCTCGCGGTCGGAGGGCATCGACCGCGCCGTCGCGGAGCAGCGGCTCGACGCCGTGGTGGGCCCGACCGACGGCCCGGCCTGGACCACCGACCTCCTGAACGGCGATCACTACGGCGTGTCGTCGTCCACGCCCCCGGCGGTGGCGGGCTACCCGCACGTCACCGTCCCGGCGGGCCTCGCCTCGGGGCTGCCGGTGGGGCTCTCCTTCTACGGGCCGGCCTGGACCGAGCCGCGCCTGCTCGCGCTCGCCTACGCCTTCGAACAGGCCACCCACGCGCGCCGCCCGCCGCGGTTCATGAAGACGCTGGCGCTGCAGCCCTGAGGCCGGCGGGGCGGACGGCCGAGCTCAGCCCCTCTCCCCCTGCGAGGGAGAGGGAGAGTCCGGGAGGTCGAGGGCGATCCCCGGCCTGCTCGAGAGCGTCGTCTACTTCCCCTCCGCCTCGCCTTCCTCGCGGTACACCGCCCGGATGAACGCGGCGAAGTAGTTCCACGCCGACCAGACGGAGAAGAACAGCGACAGGTAGAGCAGCCAGGTGCCCACCCGGTTCGCGTCGAGCTCGAAGGAGAGGAAGAACACGTCGATCGGGTAGGTGTAGTGGAGGAGCAGGAAGCTGATCGCCGCCACCTGGAACGCGGTCTTGTGCTTCCCCTCCTGCCCCGCCGCGATCACGATCCCCTCGCTCATGGCGATGGTGCGCAGGCCGGTCACGATGAACTCGCGCGCCATGATGACGATCACCACCCAGGCGGCGACGCGGCCGAGGTGGACCAGCATCACCAGCGCCGCCATCACGATGAGCTTGTCGGCGAGCGGGTCGAGGAACTTGCCGATGACGGTGACGAGGTTCCGCCGCCGCGCCACCCAGCCGTCGAGGAAGTCGGTCGCGCCGGTGATGGCGTACGTCACCGCCGCGATGAACGAGTCCACGCGCGACTCGTGGTAGGTGAACCACAGGAACACCGGGATCATCGCGATCCGGGTGAGCGTGATCGCGTTGGGGGCGTTCAGGAACTCGCGGCGGAGCGACCGCGCCACGTCAGCTCCCCCGGGCGTCCGCGCCCGTGTCGGCGAGGACGCGCCCGTCGCCGGTCAGCTCCACCGCCGCCGGCCCGTCCTCGTCCGCGTCGGAGAGCGTCGTCACCCGCGGCGTCAGGTTCCCGACCCATCCCACCAGCGCGTCGAGCGGGACGCGCACCGGCTGGTCGGGCGAGACGTCCACGGCCGAGGCCTCGCCGCGCGTGACGATGAGGAACCTCCCGCGGCCGCGCAGGTGCACCAGGTTCAGCTCCGCCGAGGCGTGCGAGGGGACGCGGCCGTTCTCGAAGACCACCGGCTCCTCCAGGCCGAAGACCACCTCCTCGCGGAAGTAGCCGGCCTCGCCGGCGAGGTCGAGCGCCGTGTAGCGCCGGCCCACCGCCCGGTAGAAGAGCACGCCCTCGCCGGAGACGCGGTGCATGCGCGCGGCGCCCTCGCCGAACGGCTTGTCGGTGGCGCGGCCGCGGAAGCGCTTCACCTCGCCGGTGACGTCGAGCTTGCCGCGCGAGGCGAAGAGGCCGTCGGTGCGCACCCGCACCTCGCCGCGGACCGACACCGCGAGCGTGTCCCCCGCGATCGAGAAGGTCTCCGCGGAGGCGGGGCGGACCAGCCGCTCCGACGCCCAGGCGGCCAGCGCCGGCTGTCCCGCGGTGGACGGCCGGAACCCGTAGACGGCCACCTCGCCGGGCGGGGGCGTCCGGATCGGCTCGGGCGCGGGCGGTGGCTCCGGGCCGACGTCGCCCTCGGGCGGGGGGGTGGGGCTCCCGCGGACGGCGCCCCCGGCCAGGATCTCGTCGCAGCGCGCCACCAGCTGGTCGCTCCCGGCGCGGCGGAACAGCTCGCGCGCCCTGGCCGCCTGCCCGGACTCGAGGAGCGCCAGCCCCAGGTACCCCATCGCCTTCTTGTGCTCGGGGTTGAGGTCGAGCGCGATCTCCAGCTGCTTGACGGCCTGTGAATGGCGCTTGGCCTTGAGGTTGGCGAGGCCGAGGTTCACGCGCGCGCCGGCCTCGACCGGGTTGTCGTCCACCAGCCGCTGCCACACCTCCGCGGCCCCCTCGAACTTGCCGAGCTTGTAGTAGGCCTGCCCGAGCAGCCCCAGGACCTTGGCGTCCTTGGGTCGCAGCTCCAGCGCCCGCTCCAGCGCGGCCCGCGCCGCCTCGGCCTCGCCGCGGGTGAGCAGCTCCGAGCCGCGGTTGAGGTGGAAGAGGAACTCCTCGTCGAGCCCCTCGACCTCGTCCTGCCGGCCCGCCCGCGCCCGCTTCACCGGTCCGCCCTGTACGACCTGTACAGATCGAGCACCCGGCGCACGTAGGCGCGCGTCTCCGGAATGTTGGGCACGTCCTCGCCGGAGCGCCGCACCGCGTCGGGGCCGGCGTTGTACGCGGCGAGCGTCTTCATGGGGTCGCCGGAATACTGGTTGGCGAGGATGCGCAGGTAGCGCGCGCCGCCCTCGATGTTCTGCGCCGGGTCGAACGGGTCGGAGACGAACATCTCCCGGGCGGTGGCGGGCATGAGCTGCATGAGCCCCATCGCGCCCTTCTCGGACACCGCCTGCGGGTCGAAGTTGGACTCGACCGCCATCACCGCGACGAGGAGCGCCTCGGGGAGCTTGTACTTGTCCGCCGCGGCCCGGATGTGCGACACGAACCGCGCGTGCGCGGGGCCCGGAGCGGCCGCGTCGGGGCCGCCGGGCGGGCGGGCGCGCGCCTGCGGCGGGTCGCGGTACACGCCGGCCGCGCTCGCGGTGCGCCGCAGCGGGCGGCAGCGCGGGTCGGTGGGGACGTTGGTGAAGACGATGACCGGCTCGCCGTTCTGGTCGAGCTGCGACCAGTCCTTGCAGCTGTAGGTGGGACCGTCCGCGCGCGCCGCCAGGGGCGTCAGCATCAGCCCCGCGAGGGCGAAGAGAACCTGTGACGGGCGCCCACGCATTCGACGAAAAGTTATCAGTAACACGCGCGGCGTCACAACTTTATTTGCCCACCCTGTGCTACATGGGGAGGTCATGCCGCTCTCCCCCCGCGAGCAGGTGGACTTCCTGGTCCTCGGCGGCGGCGTCGCCGGGCTCTCCTTCGCGCTGGAGGCCGCCGGGCAGGGCTCGGTCCTGGTCCTCACCAAGCGGCAGCGCTCGGAGGGGTCCACCCAGTACGCCCAGGGCGGGATCGCCAGCGTGCTCGGCCCGGACGACGACTTCGACCTGCACGTGCAGGACACGCTGGTGGCGGGCGCGGGGCTGTGCCGGAAGGACGCGGTGGAAGTGACGGTCCGTGAAGGACCGGACCGCATTCGCTGGCTCCGCTCGCTCGGGGTCGAGTTCGACCGCGAGGGCCCCGACCGGCTCCACCTCACCCGCGAGGGCGGCCACTCCCGCCGGCGCATCGCCCACGCCAAGGACACCACCGGCCGGGAGATCGAGCGCGCCCTGCTCGCCGCCTGCGACGCGCGCGGCGTCCGCATCGTCGAGGGCCAGATCGCCATCGACGTGGTGACGAGCGGCAAGGTGGGGCTGGGCGGGCCGAACCGGGCGCTGGGCGCCTACGTCCTCGACCGCGACACCGGGACGATCGCGACCGTCTCGGCGCGCATCACCGTCCTCGCCACCGGCGGGTCCGGGAAGGTCTACCTCTACACCACCAACCCCGACGTCGCGACCGGCGACGGCGTCGCCATGGCCTACCGCGCGGGCGCGGCGGTGGCGAACATGGAGTTCTTCCAGTTCCACCCCACCTGCCTCTACCACCCGCAGGCCAAGAGCTTCCTCATCAGCGAGGCGTGCCGCGGCGAGGGCGGCATCCTGCGCAACGGGGCGGGCGAGGCGTTCATGGCGCGCTACGACCCGCGCAAGGAGCTGGCCCCGCGCGACGTGGTGGCCCGCTCCATCGACGCCGAGATCAAGCGCCGCGGCGACGACTGCGTCTTCCTCGACATGACGCACCTCCCCAAGGCCTTCCTCATCGAGCACTTCCCCCACATCTACGCCACCTGCAAGGAGTTCGGCGTCGACATGGCGGCGCAGCCGATCCCGGTCGTGCCCGCCGCGCACTACCAGTGCGGCGGCGTGGTGGTGGACCTCATCGGCCGGACCACCGTGCCGCGGCTCTACGCGGTGGGCGAGACCTCCTGCACCGGCCTCCACGGCGCGAACCGGCTCGCCTCCAACTCGCTGCTGGAGGGGGCGGTGTTCGGGCACCGCGCCGCGCTCCGGGCGGCCGACGACCTGGCCGAGGCGGGCGGGCCTCCGCCCGCCATCCCCGACTGGAACCCCGGGGCCGCGCTGGCGCCGGAGGAGGGCGTGGTCGTCGCGCACAACTGGGACGAGGTGCGGCGGCTGATGTGGAACTACGTGGGCATCGTGCGCACCCAGAAGCGGCTGGAGCGCGCCCGGACGCGCCTCGGCATCCTCCGCGCCGAGATCCGCGACTATTACTGGCAGTATCACGTGACGCCGGACCTGGTCGAGCTGCGGAACCTCGCCGACGTGGCGATGCTCATCGTCGAGTGCGCCCGGCAGCGGAAGGAGTCGCGCGGGCTGCACTACGTGCTCGACTTCCCGAAGCCGGACGAGCGGTGGCTGCGCGACACCGTGCTGACGCGCGGCGACCTCGAGTGACCGCCGCGCCGGCGGCGACCCCTACGGCGCCTGCACCGGCACCTCGAACTTCACCGGCGGCGCGCCGAAGTCGAGCGGGAGCTGCCCCTGTGCCGAGGCGAGGCGCAGCACGAACGGGCGGCCGGTCAGCGGTCCGTCCGGCGGGTGCGGGGCCCGCACCCGGTAGACGACGTCGAACGGGCCCAGCCACGGGTAGAGGCCGCGCAGGGTGGCGTCCTCCTTCACCGCCTCGATCTTGCTGGGGAGCATCTCCACCGGGCCGAGGTCGATGGCGACGCGCCACACGCTCCGGGAGGAGTCGAGGTCGTTGAAGGACTTCTCCGCGACGTAGAGGACGAGCACGAACTCCTCGCCGGCCGCGGCGTCGGCCTGCTCGATGGCGAGCCGCCGCGCCAGCTCGTCCTGGGTCCAGGACAGCCACTCGGCCAGGCGCCGGGCGCGCGCGGTGCGCACCTCGGGCGAGAGGAAGGTGGCGGTGGCGTTCGCCCGGTGGACGAGGCCGTCGTACAGCTCGAACCGCCGGGTCGCCGCGTCGCGCAGGCGCGCCCACTCCCCCTCCTCCGTGCCGGGGACCGGCGCGCGTCCGCGAAAGAGCAGGCAGCCGGGGAGCGCCGCCAGCGCGAGCGCGGCGAACGCACCGAGACGTGCGGGCGTGGTCATCGGATGAAGTCCTCGCGGGTGAAGAGCGCCTCGAGCGGAACGCCGGCGGCCTCGATCGCCTCGCGGCCGCCCTCCTGCCGGTCCACCAGCGCGAGGCAGCGCACCGGGACGAGCCCCTCGGCGCGGCACCGCTCGATGGCCTTGAGCGCGCTCCCCCCCGTGGTGACCACGTCCTCGATGACGACGACGCGGCTGCCGTCGGGGATGGTCTTGCGCCCCTCGATCCACTGGCCGGTGCCGTGCCCCTTCGGCTCCTTGCGGACGACGAACGCGTCGATGGTACGGGGGGCGACGCGCTCCGGCGCAGCCTCGTCCGGCTGCGCCTGCGCTCGCCACTTTTCGTACTCGAGGAACGACGTCAGGGCCACGGCGCTCGCGATCGGGTCGGCCCCCAGCGTCAGCCCGCCCACCCCGCGCGGAAACGGCTCCATCCCGCGGATCCGGTCGAAGAGGCAGCGGCCGACCAGCGCGTGTCCCTCCGCGGTGAGCGCGGTCCGCTTGCAGTCCACGTAGAAGTCGCTCTCCCGCCCCGAGGCCAGCACCACCTTGCGCCGCTCGAAGGAGAGCGTCCGGAGCAGCTCCAGGAGGCGGGCCCGGTCCCGATCGATGCTCACTCGTCGTCCTCCTCCGCGATGAGCGGGTACAGCTCCGCCACGTAGCGCGCCTGCGCCACCACCAGGCGGCGCTCCTCGGGCGAAAGCTCGCTCCACGCCTCGTACAGCGCGGCGAGGTCCTCGTTGGTCTCCCACATCCGCGCCGCGAGGTCCTGCGCCAGCTCTTCCGGCGTGACCTCGACGGCGTCGTCCTCGCCCCCGCCCGCCCCGGCGACCTGGTCCGGGGCCTCGCCCTCGCCCGCGACCTCGGCCCCGGCGGCGGCCTCCTCCCCACCGGCCTCCTCCTCCGGCGCCGGCGCCCCGCCCAGGAACTGGTAGAACCGCTCGCGCTGCTCCGGCGTCACCGGCGCGCGCACCAGCGCCTCCTCGAGCAGCTCGTCCGCCCAGGCGGCGTGAGGGACCCCCGCGAGCCGCTCCCGCAGCGCCTCGACGGCGGGCGCGTCCAGCGGCTCGGTGAGGAGCGGCTGGACGAGGGCGATCGCCCAGGCGTCCTCGTCCGGGAGCGAGGCGTGGACGCGCGCCAGGACCCGCTCGCGGAGCAGCATGCGCAGCGCGGCGACCCGGCGGAACCCGGAGATCACCTGGTACCGCGGCGCGCCCTCCGGTGTCCCCGGCAGCCGCCGCAGCTCCACCGGCGCGAGCTGTCCGAGCCTGCCGATCGAGGCGGCCAGCGCCGCGACGTCGCCCTCGTCGCGCAGCCGGAACGTCGCGTCCCCGGCGACGGCAGCGAGCGGAACGAACTCCACCGCTCCGGTGGCGTGCGCGGGCGCGTGGGTGCGCGGCTCGAGATTCACTGGGACGGAGCCTAGGGCGCGTCCGGCCCGAAGTCGAGCGCCGAGCGCGACGCCGTCGCCCGGATGCTCGAGGCGAGCGCAGGTCGAGGGAGGCCCGCGGCGCCCGATGGAGGCCGGAGCGAACCGCCCCCGAGGCACCGATGACCGCTCGGGGGGGCGGTGCCCCCCCGACACGACCCCGGGCTACTTCCGCCTGACGATGACCTTGCGCTTCACGGCGCCCATCGCCACCGGGGCGGGAGGGACGGCCGGCTTCGCGATCGCCGGCGCCTTCTCCTCGAGCTTCTTGGCCTCGGCGGGCTTGACGCCGCCGCGCGCCGGTACCGCCGCGGGGCGGAGCGCGGGACGCGCGGCGGGGCGCGCCACGGCCTGACGCCGCTCGCCACCCTCCACGTCCACCTCGCCCATGTCGATGCGGCCGCGGAAGCTGGCGCCGTCGACGATGATCACGCGCGGAGCGGCGATGTCACCGACCATCCGCCCTTCCTTGGTGATCTCCACCGACTCGCTCGCGGTCACGTTGCCGACGACGACGCCGGCGATGACGCAGTTCTTGACCTGGACCTCGGCCTTGACGATGCCGGTCGGCTCGACGACCAGGGTCCGGGTGAGCGTCAGCGTCCCCTCCACCCGGCCGCGGACGGTGAGGTCCTCGTCGCCGTTGAGGCTGCCGCTGATGAGGATCGATTCGCCGATGATGGTGGTGCCGTCAGTGGTCGCCACGGGTCACTTCCCTCTCGCTTCCTTGACGTCCATGTCGACGTTGCCCTTGAAGGTGGCGCCGTCGGCGATCAAGATGCGGGGCGCGCGGATGTCCCCCACCACCTTGCAGTCGGCCTTGAGCTCCACCTTGTCGCTGGCGGCGATGTTCCCGGTCACCTGACCGGAGACCTCGACGTTGGCGGTCTCGATGTCCGCCTCGATCACGCCCGAGCCCTCGACGAAGAGGCTCTCCTTGAGCGCGATCTTGCCCTTGACGGTGCCCTGGATCACCAGGTCCTCGTCGCCCGAGATCTCCCCGTCGATCACGATCGACGAGCCGATCACCGTGTGTGCGCCGCTGCGCGGCGCCGTCACCTTCTCGATGGCTGCCATTAGATGTCCTCCGGGAGCTTCACCTGCATCTCGATCGAACCCTTGAAGCGCGCGCCGTCCTGGATGACGACGCGGGGAGCCTTGATGTCGCCCACCACCATGGCGGTCGAGGAGATCACCACGCGGTCCGCGGCGACGATGTCGCCGCTCATCTGCCCGTGAACGGTGAGGTTCTCCAGCTCCACGTCGGCGAGCACCTTTCCGCCGCGCTCGATGGTGAGCTGGTCCTCGAGCGACACGGTCCCCTCGATCTGTCCCTCGACGATCACGTCGCCCGATCCGGACACGTTGCCCCGGATGACCGTCCCTCGCCCGATGATGCCGCTCGTCTCCGCCATGCCGAACCTCTTGAAAAGACCCGGGCAGGATAGAAGCCCGGTCGTGTAGGCGTCAACCGCCGCGAGGTGGGGAGCCTGCGGATCGTGCTCGAGCCGCTGGCGCGCAAGGTTCACGGAGCGCGAGCGAGAAGCCAGGCGACCGCCTCGCCGAGAGGCCTCTCCCGCTCGACCTCGTTGTAGATCTCGTGTCGGAAGCCGGCGTACACGCGGAGCTGCTTGTCCTGCGACCCGAGCGCCTCGAACCAGCGCTCGGTGGCGGTGGGGTCTGCGATCCGGTCCGCGCCGGCGGCGAGCACCAGCACCGGGGCGGTGAAGTCCGCGGGGCGGCGCAGCACCTCCTCCTGCGCGCGCGTGGACTCGTCGAACCAGCGCGGGGTGGTGGCGCGGCCGAAGAGCGGATCGCGCTCGGTCCAGCGCTGCAGCTCGACGTCGCTGGTGAGGTCCTTGAGGTCCATCCCGGTCGAGACCGGCAGCCAGGGGATCACCCGGCCCATCAGCCGCGCGCCGGCCACCTTCACCACGGACGGCTTCATCGCCAGCCGCAGGTACGGCGACGAGAGGACGTAGCCTGCCACGTCGCGGCCGCGCGCCAGCGCCCACGAGACCGCGATCAGGGAGCCCTGGCTGTGCCCGGCGAGGAAGAGCTTCCCGCCGCGCGGCCCATCGGCGCGGAGCTTCGCGAGGAAGGCGTCGAGGTCGGCGAGGTAGTCCGAGAAGGAGTCCACGTGCCAGCGGCGGCCGTCGGACTGCCCGTGGCCGCGGAAGTCCACCAGCGCCGCCTCGAACCCGGCGCGGACCAGCGCGGCCGTGAGGCCGGGGTAGCGGCCGGAGTGGTCGCCGCCGCCGTGGAGCACCGCCACCGTGGCGCGCGCCGAGGGGGGGGTGTAGCGCTGCCAGTAGAGCCGCAGGTGGTCGGCGGAGTGGAGGAACCCTTCCTCGTGCTTCGCTTCCGACGCGGAGGGGAACGCGGGCACCGGCATGCGGCGGACCCTACCACCCGGCCCCCGGGGGTCAAGGAGCGCCGTCCGCCCTGCTCCCTCTCCCCGCTCGCCAGGAGAGGGCCGGGGAGAGGGGCAGAACGTCACGGCCCCAGCCGGATCCTCGACACGGTGTACCTCGTCACCTCGGCACACCACGCAGAGTCGATGCTGCTGTAGGTGGGGCTGAAGAGCCGCAGGTCGAGGGAGAGGTTCGTGACGAGGAGATCGTCCCCCGCGAACCGGAGGCTCGCCGGGAAGAGCAGCGCCGCCGGCTCGCCGTCCTCCACGCCTGCGAAGTCTCCCAGCCGGGCGATCCCGCGGCCGGTCGGGTCGACGACGACCACCTCGTCGGACTGGTTCGCCACCACCCACAGGTTGTCGTGGCGATCGACGATGACGCCGTCGGCGCCGTTGATCCCCGTGGCGAAGGTCTGCGCCGTGCCCGCGGTCCCGCCGGCCTCCGGCCTCCCGCCCACCACCGGGATCTTGACCAGCGTGTCGTCGCCGGTGTTGGCGACGAAGAGCGCCGTCTCGGCGCCGTTGAACCTGAGCCCGTTCGCGCCGAACGGCGGCACGCCCGAGGTGCGGAGCAGCGGGTCGTCCACCCAGGCCGCCGCGACGCCGCCGTGGGCCGACGTGCGCCAGACCACGCCCTGGAACGAGTCGGACACGTAGACGTTCCCGCCGGCGTCGAAGGTGAGGTCGTTGAGGCCCGCGCTCCCCCCGTGCGGCAGCGCCGGCAGCGTCATGAACGGGGTCGAGGCACCCGTCGCCGGGTTCACCGCCAGCACCACCGCGGCGCCGAAGTCGATGACGAGGAGCGCGCCGGTCCCGGGGTGGAACCGCAGCCCGAGCAGGTTCGGGCTCGACCCGGCGACCGAGACCTGCCGGATCAGGCGGCCGCGGGGGTCGTAGACGTAGAGCTTGCCCGGGCCGGAGACGGGGCCGGCGGCGGTGAAGCCGAAGGTCGCAACGTACACGTTGCCGCGGGAGTCCACCTCCAGCCCCTCGGGTCCGGAGGCGCCGGGCGGGAGAACGGCGAAGAGGCTCACCTGCCCGCGCCCGGCCGGCACGGCGTGCGCGGGATGGGCTGCGAGCAGGGCGAAGGCGAGAGCGGACGCGAGGATCGGGCGGCGCATCGGGATCTCCTGGTGACGGTGGGTGATCGCCGTCACCTGTGCCGGTGGCCCGCCGCCCGCCGCGCTCCGTTGGGGCAGGCCGGGGCACCCAAGAGAGCGTGGATCGCGGACGGCGCGGCGCGATCACTGTCCCGCCGCGGGGCGTTCGGCCCCGCAGGCCACCCGCGGAGGACCATCATGGGCAAGACGATCTCGTTCCCCCGTACGAACGGCGGCACCGCACAGGGCTACCTCGCAGAGGCGAAGGACGCGAAGGCGCCGGGCGTGGTGGTGATCCAGGAGTGGTGGGGGCTCCAGGGCCAGGTCAAGGCGACGTGCGACCGGCTCGCCGAGGCCGGCTTCACCGCGCTCGCCCCGGATCTCTACGACGGGAAGACGATCCCCTACCACGACAAGCCGGCGGCGAGCGCCGCGATGGGCGCGCTCGACTTCAAGAAGGCCACCGACGAGGCGGTCCGCGGCGCGGCGCAGTTCCTGAAGGCCCGCGGCGGCAAGGTCGGGATCACCGGCTTCTGCATGGGCGGCGCGGTGACCGTCATCGCGGCGGCGCACGTCCCGGAGCTGTCGGCGGCGGTCTGCTTCTACGGGCTGCCGCCCGAGACCGTGGCGGCGGCGAAGGACGTCCGCGTTCCCATCCAGTGCCACTTCGCGGCCCAGGACGACTGGGTCACGCCGGCGGCGGCGGACGACTTCGAGAAGAAGCTGAAGGCGGCGGGCAAGACCTTCGAGGTGCATCGCTACCCCGGCCACCACGCCTTCATGAACTCGGACCGCAAGGAGGTCCACGACGCGGGCGCCGCCAGGACCGCGTGGGACCGCGCCCTCGCCTGGCTCCGGAAGTACCTCGCCTGAGGGGCGCTCGCCGTCAGCGCGCCACGGGGCGGCCGTCGCCCGCGGTGGTGTCACGCAGCTTCCGCTCGAGCGACGCCCGCATGCGGACCTGATCCGCGGGCGGCTCGTCGCTCACGCACTTGAGCGCGCGCCGGTACGCGCCGGCGGCGTCCCCGGGACGGGCGGCGGCGCGGTACGCGTCGCCGAGGTGCTCCAGGATCGACGCCTCCGGGCCGGCGAGCGCGTCCGCCTTCTCGAGCGCGTCGATGGCCCGCGCGTACTCGCCGCGCCGGAAGTGCACCCAGCCGAGCGAGTCGAGGATGTACCCCGACCTCGGCCGGATCTCCAGGGCGCGGCGCACCAGCCGCTCCGCCTCGTCGAGCCTCACCCCCTGCTCCGCGTAGCTGTAGCCGACGAAGTTGAGCGCGTCCGGGTGATCGGGCTCGAGCGCCAGCAGGGCGCGCATCTGCGCCACCGCCGCGTCGCCCTTGCCGGCGCGCTCGTAGGCGGTGCCGAGCGCGTAGAGGAGACCGACGTCGCGCGGCCGCGAGGCGACCGCCGCGCGGAGCGCGTCCACCGCCTCCTGGCCCCGGCCGGCGCGGGAGAGGCTCTCCGCCAGCGCCTCCACCAGCTCGGGCAGCTCCTGGTCCGAGGCGGAGCGCTCGTGGTCGTCGATCGCCTGGTGCAGGAGCTGCTGCGCCTCGGAGGCGCGACCGGCGCGATCGAGGACGTACGCCCGCATGGTGACGAGCCGGACCTCGCCCGGCCGCGCCGAGAGCGGACCGTCCAGCGCCTTCTCCGCCTCGGCGTGCCGCCCGGCGCGCGACAGCCCGTAGGCCAGGGACACGCGCGCCGTGATCCAGACGTCTCCGGACTCGACCTTGACCGCCGAGAGCACCGTGGCCGACTCCGTCCAGCGGCGCAGGTCCTGGAGCGCGAGCCCCGCCGCGAGCTGGAGGCGCGCGTCCGGCGCGTCCGCCAGGCCGTCCCGCGCCACGGCGAGCGCCTCCGCGGGACGCTTCGCCTCGAGCCACTGGAACGACACCTTCAGCCGCGCGTCCACCGGATCCTGCGCGGCGCGCACCAGCCGCGCGAACCACTCCCGCGCGGCGTCCACGTCGTCGGCCTCGAGGGAGAGCTTGCCGAGGGCGAGGAGCGCCGCCGCGTCGTCCGGATCGAGCTTCAGCACCGCCAGGTGATCGGCGCGGGCCTCCGGGGTGCGCCGCAGCCCCTCGTGTGCCTGCGCCAGGAGCCGCAGCGCCTCGAGGTCGGTGCGGTCGATCTCCACCGCGCGCTTCAGGTACCGCTCCGCGTGGCCCGGATCGCGCTTCTCCAGGGCCGCCCGCCCCATCTCCCGGAAGCCGGAGGAGTCGCCCGGCACGCGGACGGCGCCGTCGTCGAGGACCCGGGAGGCGGCGCCCTCGTCGCCCTGGTCGAAGTAGACCTCCGCGAGGAGCCGCCACGGCTCGCCGTTGGGGGTCTCGCCGGCCGCCGCGAGGTCCGTCTCGATGCGGATGGCCTGCCGCAGCTCCAGGACCGCCCGCTCCGGCTGCTTGCGCGCCGAGTGGATCTTCCCGAGCAGGACGTGCGCCTCGGAGGAGGCGAGCCCCGAGCGATCCAGCTCCAGCGCCCGGCGCGCCTCCGCCTCGGCCGCGTCGATGCGGCCGGTGAGGGCCAGCGCCTCGGCGAGCGCCACCCGCAGCTCCGGGCTCCGGTCGTCGTGCCCGACGGCGAGCTGCAGCTCCGCCGCTGCGCGCGCCCAGTCCCCGGCCGCGGCGCTGCGGCGCGCGTCGACGTAATGGGCGATGGCGCGGGGAGACGCGTAGCGCCCCGGTGGCTCGGGCCGCCGCGCCTCGCCGATGGCGTCGGGATCCACGCGGCGGCCGGACGGGGCCGCCGCGCAGGCGCTCGCGAGGAGCGCGGCGAGCAGGAGTCGTGCGTGGAGCGACATCGGCCCTCGCGTGCCTGGGACTGCCCTGGAAGTGTAACCGTGCGCCCGCGGCGCTTCAATCCGGCGTGCGGCGCCGGCCGGGGCGCCCCGGCGCGCCGCGCTCGCGGGCCGCACCCGCCGCCGTGATCGCGGCCTCGGCGGCGCCGGTGAGATCGCCGTCCCCGAGCGGCTGGGCCAGCGCCGAGGTGCAGCCGGCCTCGCGCAGCGCGTCCGCCCAGTCGGCGGATCCGACGGCGACGACGGGCACCCGCGTCAGCTCGCGGTCGAGCCGCAGCGCGCGGAGCGTCTCGCCCCCGTCCGGGCCCGAAGCCTGCAGCACGATCAGATCGGGCTCGAACCGCGCCGCCGCGGCGCCGGCGGCGAACCCGTGCGACGCCTGGTCCACCGCCCAGCCCACCTGCGCGAGCTGCCTGGCCGCCCCCTCCCGCGCCGCCCCCGCGTCGCCCACCACCAGTGCCTTGCGTCGCGAGGGTGCCGCGCCGGACAGATCGGGCGGCAGCGGCATCCCCTGCCGGAGCATGAACGCGGCCAGCTCCTCCCGCGCGATGCGCCGGTGGCCGCCCGGCGTCCGGTGCGCCTTGAGCCGGCGCGCCTTGATCCAGTTCACCACCGTCGGGAGCGACACGCCCAGGATCCGGGCGGCCTCGAAGGTCGTGTAGAACTGGCGCATGGCCGGCGGAGTGTAGCACCGGCGCGCCGCCGGCCCCGTCTCCCCGGGACCGTGCCCGCCGGGCCTTCCATGTTAAGGAGTGGTGCATGGGCCCGTCCGCGTACCTCCTCGGCGCCGTCCAGATGACGTCCACGGCGGACCGAGCGAAGAACCTCGACACGGCCGTCCGCCTGGTGAAGGAGGCGGCGGCGCTCGGCGCGAAGCTCGTCGGCCTGCCCGAGAACTTCTCGTTCATGGGGCCGGAGGAGCAGCGGCTCGCCGGGGCCGAGACGGTCGACGGCCCGACGCTCTCGGTGATGCGCGACCTGGCGCGCACCCACGACCTGTTCATCCTCGCCGGCTCGATCGCCGAGAAGGTGGACCACCCCAAGAAGACGGCCAACACCAGCGCGCTCGTCGCGAACGACGGGTCGATCGTGGCGGTCTACCGGAAGATCCACCTGTTCGATGTGAACATCCCCGACGGCGCGCGGTACGCCGAATCGGAGGTGGTGGTGCCCGGAGACAAGGTGGTGGTCGCGCCGACGCCGCTCGGGCGCGTCGGCCTCACCGTCTGCTACGACCTGCGCTTCCCGGAGCTGTACCGGAAGCTCGCCGGGCTGGGCGCGGAGGTGCTCACCATCCCCTCGGCGTTCACGCTCTTCACCGGGAAGGACCACTGGGAGGTGCTGGTGCGCGCGCGGGCCGTCGAGAACCTCGCCTACGTCCTCGCGCCGGCGCAGGTGGGCCGCCACTCCTCGACCCGCCAGACGTTCGGCAACGCGATGATCGTGGACCCGTGGGGCGTGGTCCTGGCGCGCTGCCCGGACGGAGAGGGCGTCTGCGTCGCGCCGTTCAGCCGGACGCGGCTGGAGCGGGTGCGCCAGGAGCTGCCGGCGCTGAAGCACCGGAAGCTGTAGCCAGGCATCGGCGGGGTGGGGACCCGGCGGCAGGCTGGGGAGGGGCGCAGCCCCCGCGTGATCAGAAATCGAACCGGATGCCGCCGCCCAGCGTCCAGGGCTGCTTGTCGGACATGTCCCAGCTCTTGTTCGAGCCGAAGTCGTTCACGCTGGCGTGGACCGTCTCGACGAACGCGTAGGTGTGCCGGACGCCGGTGTCCCGCTGCAGCTCGCGCGACAGCGACCGGTCGAACCAGTCGAGGAGGAGCGCGAGCCCGAACCCGACGCTCCAGCCGTTGGTGGCCCCGGTCTGCATGGTCTTGCCACCGGACCCGATGACCCACCAGTTGTACCGCTCGAGCGCGAGCCGGGTGTAGGGCACGACCGGCACGTTGTAGCGGTCCACCGCCCAGTCGAAGCGGTAGGTGCCGAACACCGCGGTGGGGATGACGTTGAGCGAGGAGGTCTCCGGCGAGGCCCCGCCGGCGGTGACTCCGCCGGAAGTGATCGCGTAGACGCCGTGGCCCGTGTCCCGAAACCAGCCGACGCTCACGCCGACGTCCACCGAGCCCCACTTGTCGTAGACGGTCTTCGCGCCGGAGACGTGGAAGGTGAAGCCCCGACCGGTGCCGAGCGTGGTGGCGTAGGGCGTGGCGCCGTTGTGGAACTCGGAGTCGATGTTGGGGGAGTAGCCGGCGAAGAAGATCTCGAACGAGCCGGCGCGCGGCGGCGGCTCGCTGCTCGGCGGCACGTTGCCGGGCACCTCGGCGAGCGCGAGCGCCAGGAGGGCGGGGGCGATCACGGCCGCCTCCGGACCCGCCGGAGGGCGGCGGCGACGCCGAGGAGCGCGAGCGCGCCCGCGCCGCCCGCCCCGCAGCCGCCCGCCTCGCGCCCGCCGTCCTTCTTGTAGAGCGACCAGAAGTCGTCCACCGGAACGGCCGTGCCGCTCATCGGGTCGGACTCGGGGCTCGGGTTCCCGCCGGAACTGTAGGCGGTGACGGTGACCGTGTAGGTGACGCCATTCTGGAGACCGTCGATCCGGCAGTTCGTCGCCGACGTCCGCGGGCAGGCGCTCACCGCGTTGCCGTTCAGCTTCGCGGTGGCGCTGAACTTCTCGGACGATGCCGTCCCGCCCGTTCCCGCTTGCCAGTAGACAAACAGCGCTTTGTCACCGGCCTGGATGCTCGTGATCGTCGGCTTGGGCGGCACCCCGAGTTGGACCGTGACCGTGCCGGACGCCTGCGTGTAGCCGGACGTCGTGATCTCGGTGCCCCCGTTCATGAGCTTCACGCAGAAGGTGATGGTCTGGTCCGCGGTCTCGTTGCACGTCAAGCCCACCTTGTTGGTGACGTCGTTTGCCGTGAACGACACGCTGGCGGGGGGATATGTGCCGGTCGCTCCCGAGGTGACGGGGGTGCCGGTGAGCACGAAGTAGTCGCTGTTCTCGGTGCCGCTGCAGTCGGACGTCTTCGCCTCGCGCACCTGGAACGTCACGGTGCTGAAGTCGAAGCTGGCCGGCGTCCCCACGGTGAAGTTGACCGCGAAGGGGACGGACGCGTTGCCGCACTGATCCTTGTCGATCGTGGAGGTCGAGAAGGACATCGACGCCGTCGTCTGGGCCGCGGCGGCGCACGGCAGGACGAGCGACACGAGGAGGGCAGCGCGTCGGAGCATGGCGTCGCGCGATTCTGCAAGGCGGACGCCACGTGCGCAAGTGCTCGATCCGCGGCGCCCGCCGCCTCCAGCGGCACGGCCGTGTACGGACGGGCGAGCCTCTGCCGGGACAAAATGGCAAAGCCGCCCCCGCCGCTCCGGCCCCGCTGCCATTTTGTCAGCGGCTCGCGGCGATCCGCCCGGCGATCCCGACGGCGTTGGCGGCCGCTCCCCGGCGCAGGTTGTCGGCCGAGACGACGAGCTCGAGCTGCCGCGGCCCCGTCGCGCGGATCCGGCCGACCATCGCGGACTCGTCGATGACGGCGAGCATGGGCATCGGGTAGACGCTCTCGCCGGGCGCGTCGAGCACCTTCACTCCCGCCGCGCCACGCAGCGCCGCGCGCGCGGCGTCCGGCGCGAGGTGGCGGGCGAAGGCGAGCGACACCACCGCGACCGTCCCGTAGAAGACCGGGACGCGCACGGCCGTCGTGGACACCTGGAGGCCGGGCGCGCCGAGGAGGCGGCGCAGCTCGGCCGCGAGCCCCGCCTCCGCGTCGGTCGAGCCGGACGGCTCGAAGGCTCCGACCTGCGGGACCAGGTTGAACGCGAGCCGATGCGGGACGGCGCCGGGACCCTCGGGTTCGCGTCCGTTCATGAGGTCCGCCGCCTCGCGCTCGAGCTGCTCGACGCCCGCGTGGCCGGCGCCGGACGCAGGCTCGAGCACCACCGCCGACACCCGCTCCAGGCCAGCGGCCGTGTGAAGCGGCGCGAGCGCGAGGGCGAGCGCCGCGGCCGGCGCGCCCGGGGCCGCCACGATCCCCTTCTTCTCGAAGGCGAGCGCGGCGTCGCCGTTCAGCTCCGGCACCACCAGCGGCACGTCCGGGTCGCCCCTGAACGCGGCGGAGAGATCGACCGCGACGCACCCGGCGGCCCAGGCGCGCGTCGCCCACTCGCGCGACACCGTCGCCGGGGTGGCGAAGATCGCGGCGTCGAGCCCGGCGAACGCGCCGTCGGCGAGGGCGTCCACACGCAGCTCGTCGCCGCGGAAGTCGAGCTGCGAGCCCGCGGAACGCGGCGAGGCGAACAGCCGCAAGGTCTCGACGGGGAGGTCGCGCTCCTCGATCGTCTCGAGGACGGCGCGGCCCACGGCGCCGGTGGCGCCGGCGAGGGCGAGCTTCAGGGGGCGGGGGGTGGGCACGAGGGCTCTCCGGGCGAAGGCGGGCGCGGAAGGTAGCGCCTGGGGCACCGTGGTTCAACAGGTTCGAGGTCACCCGATCAGATCCTGCAGCGCCGACTCCACCGAGGGAAACTTGAACTGGTACCCCAGCGCCTGCGCCTTCCTCGGCAGCGCGCGCTGGCTCGACAGCACCGCGTCCGCCATCTCTCCCAGCGCGAGCCGCAGCGCCGCCTCCGGCGCCGGGACGAAGCTCGGACGCCGCAGCACGCGGCCGATCGCCCGCGCCAGGTCCCGGTTCCGCACCGGCTCCGGCGCGGTCAGGTGGAGCGCCCCCTCCACGCGCTCGTCCTCCAGCGCCAGCAGGACGAGGCCGATCTCGTCGGCGAGGTGGATCCACGGCTGCCAGAAGTCGCCCCTCCCGAGCGGCCCTCCCGCGAACAGCCTGAACGGCAGGACCATCCGTGGGAGCGCGCCGCCGTCCCGGGCGAGCACGATCCCCGTCCGGAGCGAGACGAGGCGGGCCCGCGCCCGCGCCGGCTCGGCGGCGGCCTCCCAGCGGCGCGACACGTCGGCGAGGAAGCCCTCCCCCGGCGCGGACGACTCGTCCAGCACCTCGTCGCCGCGCGAGCCGTAGACTCCGACCGCGCTCCCCGAGAGCAGGATCTTCGGGCCGCCGCGCGCGACCCGCTCCGCCACGAGCCGCGTCGAGGCGATGCGGCTCTCGCCGATCCGCCGCTTGCGCTCCTCGGTCCAGCGCCCCTCGGCGACGGGCTCGCCGGCGAGGTGGATGACCGCGTCGGTCGCGCCGAGCGCGTCGAGCCAGGGGCCGGGCGCGACCGGATCGCCGGTCACGTGGCGGACGCCGATGGGGAGCCGCCGCGGCGCCTCCTCGGAGCGCGAGAGCGCCGTCACGAAGTGGCCGCGGCCGAGGAGCGCGCCGCAGAGCGTGCGGCCGATGAGCCCCGTCGCGCCGGTGAGGAAGACGTGCATGGGACCGAATCTAGCGCCGTCCCGAGGAGCGCTCGTGCATCCCCGGTGGGTGAGAAACGAGCGATCAGGTGAGCAGGCGCGCCGCCGTCGCGGCGCCCGGCACCGCGCCCAGGAAGTGCACCAGGGCGAGGAGCCCCGCCGCGAGCGCGGCGTATCCCAGCCCCCAGGCGACCATCTCGCGCGCCCGCATCGGCTCGGCGCGGGCGGCGCGCTCCATCCGCTCCAGCTCGCGCGCGAAGAGCGCCTCCGGCCGCCCTCCGCGCAGGGGCGGCGCGATCACCGCCCGGAGATAGGCGTACTGCGCCGGGCCCAGCCGCGCCCGATCCGGCAGGAGCCGCAGCGCCCTGCCGCCGGCGCGCGCCTGCGACTCGGAGACCAGCTCCATCGCGCCGAGCGCCACGACCAGCCAGACGAGACCGTACCCGAGCCAGGTGGCGGCGGCCACGGCCGCGGCGAGGCCCAGCAGCGAGAGCGCGACCCCGAGCGTGGACGAGAACGAGAACGCGAACGCCTGCATCACCCGCCCGCCGTCGAGCGGCGCGATGGGGAGGAGGTTGAAGAGGTTGATGAGCGCCCACCAGGCGGCGATCGCCGCGAAGGTGGGATCGCGCGTCCAGAGGAAGAGGCCGGCGGGGACCAGGCACACGACGGCGCCCCAGATCGGCCCGGAGAGCGCCACGTAGGCCTGCTGCCGGCGGGTGCGGAACGAGTCGTCGGTGACGGCGAGCGCGCCGAGGAACGGGATGAAGTACATGCCGCGCACCCTCATGCCGGTCCGGCGCATGGCGTGGACGTGACCGTACTCGTGGATGAAGAGCTGGAGGAGGAGCGCCGCGGCGAACTTCCAGGAGAAGAGGATGCCGTACGCCGCGGCCGACGCCGCCGCCCAGCCGAGGTTGGCGGTCTTGAGCGCCTTGAGGACGGTGCCGCCGAGCTTCCCGAGCAGCGCCAGGAACCCGACGCCGCGCCCGCCGCGGCGCCGTCGCCCGGCCTGCCCGGCCTCGCCTGCGGTGGGCGCGCTCGCGCGCTCGCTCTCCCTCTCCCCCGCGGACGCGGGCGAGAGGGTCGGGGGGAACGGGCTCTCGTCGGCCGGCCGTGAAGCGAGCGGCGCCTCCAGCAGCTCCGGCGGCAGGACGTACCAGGCCGGCATCCGCTGGACGAGGAGCGCGAGGAGCAGCGCGGCGTCCCGCAGGTCCACGACCTCCACCGGCTGGCCGTCGGCCCCGGCCACCGGACCGGGCGGCGGCCCGCCCGCGAGGTCGGCGAACGCGAAGCTGCGCCCCCGCGGATCCGCGATGACCGCGTGGCGCTGGACCGCCCCGTCGGGCCGGAGCGATCTCCCGAACGCGAGCCGGAGCTCCTCCCAGCGCGCCTCCAGGGCCGGGCCACCGCCGCGCACGGCGACGCCCTGCTCGGTCGCGATGACCCGCACTCCCCGCACCTGCCGGACCGAGACGGCGATCGCCGCCGCGATCGCGCCGAAGGCCGCCGCGACGAGCACCGGCGCCTCGACGACCGCGCCGAGCGCGGCGCCGCCGGCGGCTCCGAGGAGGAGCGCGCGGCCGACGCCGCGGGGAACGGGGCGGAACACGGCGGGGTCCATGGGGGCGGGAAGATAGCCCGAAGCGGGCGAGTGATCATATCGGGGGGCCGTTACGGGCCCCCCGCCCCCCCCGGGGGTCGCTCCCTACTTCTCCGCCCCCGGCCCGAGCCCCCTGGGATACTTCAGCTCGGCCTCGCTGGGCCGGACGTAGTGCGGCTCGAGCGCGAAGAGCGCCTGCGCGTCGTAGGCCGCGCCGGCGAGCCGCGGCGCGGCGAGGCGGGCCACCGCGAGCGCGGGCGGCGATGCGACCTCGGTCCGGAGCTGCGGCAGGCCCGCCCCGAAGACGTCGGGGTACGCGCCGTACCCGGCGCCGAAGGCGACCGCGTCCGGCCAGCCGCGCACGCGCTCGACGAGCGCCGCGGGGGCGAGGGCCGCCTCGGGCGCGATCGCCTCCACGCCGCCGGACGTGGCCCGGTAGAACCCGGCGTAGACCTCGCCCTTCTTTGCGTCGAGGAGCGGCACGAGCACCGCGCCGGGCCCCGCGTCCGGCGCGGCCGCGAGCGCCATGGCCGCGAGCGACGACGCGCCCGCGATGGGCCGGCGGTTCGCGTAGGCGAGCCCCTTCCAGGTGGCGAGGCCGATGCGGAGCCCGGTGAACGAGCCCGGGCCGATCCCGATGGCGTAGCCCTCCACGTCGGGGAGCGACTTCCCGCAGGCGACGAGCAGGTCCGTGAGCGCCGACGGGAGCCGCGTCGAGTGGCCGCCCACGCTCCCTCCGGCCCGGAGCGAAGGGGCGGGCGGAGGAGCCCGGCCCGGAGCGACCCGGGGGTTCGGGGGGGCGGGACGCCCCCCCGACATGGAGGTGTGCTCCAGCCGCTCCGCCACGAGCGTGCAGCGCCCCGGCTCGACCTCCACGAGCGCGCAGGAGAGCGTGAGGGTCGCGGTGTCGAGCGCGGCGACGAGCATGCCGGGGCCTCTCGCGCCTACCGCTGCACCGACGTGGGCGACTCCGGGCCGTCGCCGTGGCGCGGCAGGTACCGCGAGATGTCGTTCCAGAAGACCAGCACCATCAGGCCGAGCAGGAGCAGCAGGCCGACGCCGTTCGCCAGCTCGCGCGCGCGCACCGAGAGCCGCCGGCGCGTCACGCCCTCCACGACCGCCGTCGCGATGTGCCCGCCGTCGAGCACCGGGATGGGCAGGAGGTTCATGAGGCCGAGGTTCACGCTGATGAGCGCCATCCGGAACAGGAACAGCGAGAGCCCGGCCTCGGCGGCCTCGGAGGCGATCTTGAACAGCATGATGGGGCCGCCCACCGTCTTCACGCTGATCTGGCCGGTCAGGATCCGCCCGATGCCCAGGACCGTGAGGCGGACGACCTCGTAGAGCTGCTTCCAGGCGAGGGCCGCGACCTCGCCCACGCCGCGGTGGACCGGGACCGTCTCGACGAGCAGGGGCGCCGTCGAGACCAGGTTGCGGCGGTCCGGCTGGAACCCGACGGTGGGCCGCTCCAGCCGGTCGCGGGTCATCTCGTCGAGGTAGGACTCGCGCTGCGGGACGAGGGTCAGGGTGCGCCCGTCGTCGAGGTCGAGGCGCACCGGCTTGCCGACCTGGAACTCGCGCCCGAGCGCCTCGAGGTCGTTGAAGGTGTGCACCGGCGTGCCGTTCACCGCCGCGATGGCGTCGCCGCGCCGGAGCCCGGCGCGGTCCGCCGGGCCGCCCGGCACGACGGTGCCCACCACCGTCGAGATCCACTGATCGGCAGGCTTGATCGAGGAACCGCCGGCCGCGCAGGTCGGGACGGCGTGGAGCGCCACCGCGGCGTCCGTGGTCAGGTTGGCGCCGGGCAGCCCGACCGTCTCCTCCCGCACCACCTCGAGGTCGATCGGCCCGCAGCGCGCGGCCGCGAACGCCTGCTTCAGCATGTCGAGATCGCGGATGGGCCGGCCGTCCGCCTTCACCACCAGATCGAACGGCTCGAGGGGGCCGGCGGCGCCGGGGCGCACCGGCGCGACGAGCGCGGGCGACCGCGCCGGCGACACGCCGATGACGCCGCGCTTGATGGTCTCGATCGGGTTCGCGTCGTCCTGCGGCTGCGGCACGAGGGTGAGCGGTGCCAGCCGCGCACCGTCGCGCTCGACCTCCAGGACCACCGGCTGCCCGGGGTGCGGCGACACCAGCTCGCGCAGGTCCGAGAAGTAGCGGACCGGCGAGGGCGCCTCGCCCGGCGGGGCGACCGACACGATCCGATCCCCGGGACGGAGCCCGGCGGCGGCGGCCGGGGAGGCCGGGGTCACCGCCCCCACCACCGGTGCGGGGACCTCCTGCCCGTTCTGGGCGAGCCCGACGCCGACGTAGAGCACCACCGGGAAGGCGAGGTTGAACGCCGGCCCTGCCAGCGCGATGACCAGCCGCTTCCACGGCGGCTGCTCCAGGAAGCCGCGACCCCGGTCCTCGGGGGCGGGCTCCTCCGAGGGATCGTCGCCGGCCATCTTCACGTACCCGCCGAGCGGCAGGAGGGCGATCCGGTACTCCGTCTCGCCGCGGCGGACGCCGAACAGGCGTGGGCCGAAGCCGATCGAGAAGCGCAGCACCTTCACTCCGAGGAGCTTCGCCACGGCGAAGTGGCCCAGCTCGTGGACGAAGATGAGGGCGCCCACGAAGACGATGAACGAAGCCACCTTGACGATCGCGTCCGAAGCCATGCCGTCCCGATATACGTGCCCGTGCGGGGAGTCCCACCGGGCGCCCCCTACATTAATCTGGATCGCAAGTGAGCGCGGCGGTGGCGTGCAGGGCCAGGCGGATGAGCCTGGCCCGGAGCGACCGGGGGTCTGGGGCGGCGGAACGCCCCCCAGTGAGAAATCCCGTCACCCGGCGACCCGCCGCTCCGCCTCGCGCCTGCCCCACTCGCTCGCGGCGAGGGCCTGCTCGACCGAGCGGAGCGGCTCGGGCGAGTGCGCGTCGAGCGCCGCGGCGCACAGGTCGGCGATGTCGGTGAACCGGCACCTCCGCGCCAGGAACGCGGCGACCGCCGCCTCGTCGGCGCCGGAGAGGACCGCCGGGGCGGTCCCGCCCATCTCCAGGGCGCGGTAGGCGAGCGTGAAGGCAGGGAACCGCGCCGGGTCCGGGGTCTCGAAGGTGAGCCGGCCCAGGCGCGCCAGGTCGAGCGGCGGCAGCTCCAGCGGCAGGCGCCCGGGGTGTCCGAGGGCGTAGGAGATTGGCCCGCGCATGTCGGAGACCCCGAGCTGCGCCACCATGGAGCCGTCGATGTACTCGACCATGGAGTGCACGACGGACTCCGGGTGGACGATGATGTCGATGCGCCGCGGCTCGACGCCGAAGAGCCAGCGGGCCTCGATCACCTCGAGCCCCTTGTTCATGAGG